>JAUMDQ010000066.1:0-6917 GCA_032121715.1 Flavobacterium sp. | reverse complement strand
ACGTGAAATTGTAGAAGAAAGAATTGCCAATGGAGAACATTATGTGATTCGTTTTAAAACTCCGGTAAACGAAACCTTACATTTACAAGATATTATTCGTGGTGAAGTAAATTTTGAAACGAATTTATTAGATGATAAAGTTTTATTTAAGTCTGATGGAATGCCAACATATCATTTAGCTAATATTGTGGATGATCATTTGATGGAAACTACACACGTAATTAGAGGTGAAGAATGGTTACCATCAATGCCTTTACACGTAATGTTATACAGAGCTTTTGGTTGGGAAGCACCAGAATTTGCACATTTACCATTGATTTTAAAACCTGTTGGAAACGGAAAATTAAGCAAACGTGATGGTGACAAATTAGGATTTCCTGTATTTCCATTGGAATGGACAACTACAGAAGGAACATCAAAAGGATATAAAGAAGCTGGATTTTTCCCAGAAGCAGTAATTAACTTTTTAGCTTTATTAGGTTGGAATGACGGAACAGAGCAAGAAATTTTTTCATTAGCTGAATTAGTAGAAAAGTTCGATTTAAAACGTATTCATAAATCGGGAGCGAAGTTTGATCCAGAGAAAAACAAATGGTTCAACCATAAATATTTACAAAAAAACAGTGACGCAACTTTAGCAGAACTTTTTAATGTGGAATTGAATTCAAAAGGAATTTCAACAACTCTTGATATTGAAAAAGTAGTATCTTTAGTAAAAGAACGTGCTAATTTTGTAAACGAATTTTGGGATTTATCGGATTACTTTTTTGTGGCACCAACATCGTATGATGAAAAAGCAGCAAAAAACTGGAAAGAAGAAACACCAGAATTGATGAAACAAGTGATCGATCAATTACAAAATATAGAAGATTTCACTTCGGTAAACATTGAAACGCTTTTAAAAGAATGGATGACTACAAACGAAATTGGAATGGGTAAAGTAATGCAACCGTTACGATTAAGCTTAGTAGGCGCTTTAAAAGGACCGCATTTGTTTGATATTATTGAAATGATTGGTAAAGCCGAAACGGTTAGTAGAATAGAAAAAGCGATACATACTTTATAAAAAAAAAGCCCTTTATTTAAAGATAAAGGGCTTTTCTTTTATGAGGATTTTACAAATAAATAGTCAAATGTGCACTTGCCAAGCCAATGTTACCTTTGAATTTTTCACCAATATTAGGAAGTTCTTCCTTGTTATTTAAATTATTAAAAAAGTTATTTACTCCATATTGGTAACCTAAACGCAATCTAAAGTTTTTCACACCAACGTTAATTCCTGCATAAATGTTAGCGTTGATTTTAGAAACATCAGTAATATCTTTTGCGGTTAACAAAGGTTGGTCCACTAAAAAGTTAGTTTCCGCTTCTTTATCAATCACTAATTTATCATTAATTTGAATAACTGGTCCAAACTCTAGATTTAAATGATTCGGACTAATTACATAACCTGGCATAATATAAATTTGAACAGCAGATAATTTATAATTTGTTTCTACAATAGAAACTACTTTTCTGGTTTGAACAGAGAAATTACTATCGGTAAAAAACATACCGAAACTCATTTGCCAATTGTTGTAAAAATTTCCACGAACGTGAAGACCACCTGTCCAACCTTGTTGTGGCGTTACATTAAAATTATCAGTGAAAATACTCATTTGAGTTAATCCACCACTAATACCAATACGATTACTGTCTTTATGACCTCTCTGCGCTACTACAATTATTGAAAATAAGGCACATACTACAATTAAAAATTTTTTCATTTCTATAAATTAAGGCGCAAAAGTAGTATAATAATTTAATTATTGTAACTTTTATCAGAAACAAACGTATAATAAGTATAACTAAAAAATTATTCACTATGTCACCAATTTTAATTATTATCCTAGTCTTAGGATTATTTATTTTATTAAGTTCTTTTTTTACTGTAAAACAACAAACCGCTGTAGTAATTGAGCGTTTCGGAAAGTTTACAAGCATTAGAAGTTCAGGTTTACAACTAAAAATTCCTGTTATTGACAGAATTGCTGGAAGAGTAAACTTAAGAATTCAACAATTAGATGTTATTATTGAAACGAAAACAAAAGACAACGTTTTTATTAAAATGAAAGTTTCGGTTCAATTTAATGTGATTCAAAGTAAAGTGTACGAAGCGTTTTATAAATTAGAATATCCTCATGATCAAATTACAGCTTATGTTTTTGATGTGGTTCGTGCCGAAGTTCCAAAATTGATTTTAGATGATGTGTTTTTAAGAAAAGACGATATTGCTATTGCGGTTAAAAGAGAATTGAATGAATCTATGACAACATATGGTTACGATATTATCAATACTTTAGTAACAGATATTGATCCAGATATTCAGGTAAAAAATGCCATGAATAGAATTAATGCTGCTGACCGTGAAAAAACGGCTGCAGAATTTGAATCTGAAGCACAACGTATTAGAATTGTAGCTAAAGCCAAAGCAGAAGCAGAAAGTAAAAAATTACAAGGTCAAGGTATTGCGGATCAAAGACGTGAAATTGCTAGAGGATTAGTAGAAAGTGTGGAAGTTTTAAACAATGTGGGAATTAATTCTCAAGAAGCTTCTGCATTAATTGTAGTAACACAACATTATGATACATTACAAGCCATTGGTGCAGATACCAATAGTAATTTAATTTTATTACCAAACTCGCCACAAGCGGGAAGTGATATGTTAAATAATATGGTGGCAAGTTTTACAGCCAGTAACCAAATTGGTGAAACAATGAAAAACCAACCGAAACGTCCTAAGAAAAAGGGTGATCATACTTCTACAGATTATAATCCATCGGATACAACAAATCCAGGAGAATAAATATAAAACGTTTTTATAACAAAAAAGAGGCTTAATTGCCTCTTTTTCTATTTAAATACCAATTAATTCCATACGGAATAAGCATTTTTAAAATGGTTCCAAATGTTCCAGAAAAAACTTTTTGATATACATTACCAATTAAAGTAACCGAGTTAGAAGGCAAGATACCTTCTTTTGTTTTGTCAATACTTAACAACATTTTCTGATAATAGATTTCTTTTTCTACTTTAAGAATTTCTAAATCGCGTTCAATCTCAGCATACGAGGAATATTTTTTGTTCTCCATAACTTAATCGTTAAAAAATATTTCTGAGAATTTTTCTAAAATGGTTCCTTCAACAATTTTATCTTTTACCAAGAATAAAAGTAAGGCCAAAACTAAGTAAACTCCAGCTACACATAAAAAACCTAATGGATAACTATCTAGAAAATTGCCTAAAGCAAATGCACCAGCAACTGATACAAAAAGCAATACTATAGAAAGGCAAATGGTGATCAAAAAAAACTTAAGCATCAAAGTAGTTGATTTCATCGCCACTTTAAAACCCCAAAGTTTATAGTACGCGATGCTACTTTCAAGATATGCTTTAGCGTTTTCTTGAATTGCTTCTGTGTTTTCTTTTAAATCTTCAAATGCCATTATTTTTGAAGTTTAGCGTTTTGCATTTTTAATTCGGCTAATTTTTCTTCTAGAAACGAAATCGCTTCTTCAGCTTTATAACTAGAATTAGAAAGTAAATTTTCTACTGTTTCTGAAAACTCTTCTTTAGAACCAGAAAGTTTGGCACGAATACCTTCTTCATAATCTGCCAATTTATTATTTACATCAATTTTCCAATCGTCTAAATTGCCTTTTATTTTTTCTCTTGTTTTTGAACCTTTATCTGGAGCAAATAAAATTCCTATTCCAACTCCAATTGCCGCACCAACTAAAAGAGCTAATGCATTACTTCCATTATTGTTTGCCATAACTTTTTTTATTTAATAATTATAAAGTTACAAAATTCCTCCGGATGTTGTGTTAAATAGTCGTTAAACCTCAAAATTATGATTTTTACCTCAAAATTACCTCAAAAATTAAAATAAAGCGATTTAAGATAACTTCTCAAGTAAGGATGTAAAAATAGGTTAAGCAAATTTATTTTTTACCTAAAATTAATTTATGAATGTCGTTTTTTTAAGTTTTTAATTATAATTAATTTTATTTTGATAGATTTTTTAAATAATAATAAAAATAGATAAATAATAATATTACAATTAGTTTTGATTATAACATTTCTCACTTCGTTCGAAATGACAAAAAAAGAAAAATCCTAACAAGTTTTGAAACCTGTTAGGATTTTATATAATTTTCTCTTTTTCTAAATTACTGAAAACGGAGACTGAAAACTTTTTTACTGTTCAGAAACTTTTGCCCAAGTATCTCTTAACCCAACTGTTTTGTTGAAAACTAGTTTTTCTGCTGAAGAATCTCTATCGACACAGAAATATCCTAAACGTTGAAATTGGAAATGATCCAATTCTTTTGATGTTTGTAAACTTGGTTCTACATAACCTGTAATCACTTTTAACGATTCTGGATTGATGTATTCTTTAAAGTCTACTTCTTTATTTCCATCTGGATTTTCGTGAGTAAAAAGGCGGTCGTAAATTCTAACTTCAGCTTCTTTTGCGTGAGCGATTGAAACCCAATGAATTACTCCTTTTACTTTTCTATTACTTGCTTCTGTTCCGCTACCAGACTTAGAATCCACATCATAAGTACAATGAATTTCAGTAATATTTCCATCAGCGTCTTTTACAACTGATTCTCCTTTAATGATATACGCATTTTTCAAACGTACTTCAGTGCCTAAAGTCAAACGGAAAAATTTCTTATGCGCTTCTTCTTGAAAATCTTCTCTTTCGATATATAATTCTTTAGAAAAAGGCACTTCTCTATATGTCATGACTTCTTCTTCCGGATTATTTTCAGCTGTTAACCATTCATCTTGACCTTCAGGATAATTCGTAATTACTAATTTAATTGGATTTAAAACCGCCATAACACGTGGTGCAATTTTATTTAAATCTTCACGAATACAGAAATCTAAAAGCGAAACATCAATTAAGTTCGAACGTTTTGCAATACCAATCGTGTTGGCAAAATTACGAATAGCAGTTGCTGTAATTCCTCTTCTTCTCATGCCAGAAATCGTACTCATACGAGGATCATCCCAACCTGTAACATGCTTTTCTTCAACTAATTGTAACAATTTACGTTTAGAAACTACAGTGTGAGATAAATTTCTACGAGCAAATTCTCTTTGTTTCGGTCGGACTTTGGTTTCATCATAAATTTGATTTAAAAACCAATCATATAATTCTCTATGTGGTAAAAATTCTAACGTACAAAATGAGTGAGAAATTTGTTCTAAATAATCACTTTCACCGTGTGCCCAATCGTACATTGGATAAATGCACCAATCGTTACCTGTACGGTGATGATGTGCGTGCATGATACGATAAATAATAGGATCACGCATTAACATATTATTCGCACCCATAGAAATTTTAGCACGTAAAACGTGAGTTCCTTTTTCGAATTCTCCGTTTTTCATACGTGTAAATAAATCTAAATTCTCTTCAATAGAACGTGTTCTAAAAGGAGAATCTGTCCCTGGAGTGGTTGGAGTTCCTTTTTGAATCGCCATATCTTCCGAAGATTGACTATCCACATACGCTTTATCTTTTTTGATTAATTCCACTGCCCAATCGTATAATTGTTGGAAATAATCGGAAGCATAACATTCTTTATCCCATTTAAAACCTAGCCATTCCACGTCTTTTTTAATCGCATCTACAAATTCTTGCTCTTCTTTTGAAGGATTTGTATCGTCAAAACGTAAATTAACAGGTGCTTTATAATCAATTCCTAAACCGAAATTAAGGCAAATTGCACTAGCATGACCTACGTGTAAATAACCATTTGGTTCTGGTGGAAAACGAAAACGTAATTTATCTGGAGATAAACCGTTTTTTAAATCGTCTTCTATAATTTGTTCTATAAAATTTAAAGATTTTTCTTCTGTAGACATTGTTTTTTATACTTTTGACAAAGATAAAAAAGTTTATGGTTAATAGTTTATTGTTGAAGCAACTTTTCTAAAACAATTAACTAAAAACAATAAACCACAAACATAAAAACAAATGGGAATTATAAAATTAACCAATATTCGAACGTTTTCTTTTCATGGATGTTTGGAAGAAGAGGCAAAAATTGGAAGTAATTATAGTGTGAATATGACTATAAAAACGAATTTACAACCTTCAGCGAAAACGGATGAATTGACTGATACAGTGGATTATGTAGATTTAAACCGAATTGTGGTAGAAGAAATGGCAATTAGAGCCAAACTTTTAGAACATGTAGCCAAAAGAATTATGGATAGAGTATTGAAAGAATTGCTTATGGTAACAAAAATTGAAGTGGAAGTGACCAAATTGAATCCTCCAATTGGTGGTGATGTTGAAGGAGTTACTATAATTATGAAGAAAAAACGTTAATTTTTAAACTTTAAACTTTAAACTTTTAAACTTTTTATTATATTTGCAGCCTATTACAATGGCGTCGTGGCCGAGCGGCTAGGCACCGGTCTGCAAAACCGTCTACTCCGGTTCGAATCCGGACGATGCCTCAGAAAACCTTCAATGAAAATTGAGGGTTTTTTTTATGGTAAATTTTTAGAAAAAATTAAGTAAAATTATAGTTCGAATCCGGAAAATAATTAAGAAAACCTTCAATAAAAATTGAGGTTTTTTTATAGTAAATTTTTAGAAAAAATCAAGTAAAGTTGTGGTTCGAAACGGGGCGATAATTTGGAAAAACTTTTGGAAAAACAAGGGTCATTTAATGTTAATAAAGTAAATTTTATTAAAAGAAAAACCCTTTAAAAGTTTTGAACTCTTAAAGGGTTATATAAATAATATTAAGTTTTACTCACCAACATTTTCAATACCTAATTTGTCTTCAACAATTTCTTTTCCTTTTGGAAAAAAGCCTTGAAGAATTAAAAAAGCTCCGAAAATTAAA
>JAUMDQ010000065.1:868-6629 GCA_032121715.1 Flavobacterium sp. | reverse complement strand
AGATTTTTCTGTGGAAAATCGAACGTGTTGTTTAAGGTGAATTTAGCTATTGCGTCAAACCGTTGTTAGCGGCTGGCTATTATTTCTGTTTAGTTTTTTCTACAGAGTAATAATTACCAAACGTAAATAAACTGTCTTTATTTACATTATAATCTACCAAATCATCATCTGAAGTTAATACAATTTCAAATCTATTGTTTTCAAATTGACCGATTGCTGAAATTCCGTTTTGAGAAATATTTCGAACAGTTATTCCTTTAGGTATTTTAAACATTTTTTTTTCACCAGCAAGAAATCCAACATTGACATCTTCTTTTAATCTTCCCAATTCATAAGTTGGAGAATTTATATAGTTAAACAGCCATCCTATGACGAAAATTACATTGAATGTAATTGACAAACGAAAAATCCATTTCTTCATTTTTATTTCTTTAAGTTATTTTAAACGCAATGTTTTGAAGCTTGCCGCTAACTTGTTTATATACGAAACTTTATTTCATATCCCTACCGAAAATAGGCTGTATTGGAGAAGTTTAGTTTAGCTTTTCAAATATAATATTTATTTTTTGTTAATCTTAAAAGACAAGAAAATTCTCACAAAAAAAGCCTACGAATTGCAAGCTTTTTGTTTTTTTATGGATCGTGGAAGTAGTTTTTGTGCGATGCTTACAGCATGACAAGTTTGGGTTGTATTGTTTGTAGAAGTAGTTTTTGTGAGGTGTTTCTGAAACTTCCAAACAGAATTATAATATGATGTACTATCTGTAATTAAGCACTTTCGTCAAACATAATTTCGTCTGAGCTACCAATTTTATAGGGTGGTTTTTCGATTAGTAAAGTAAAGTAAAATGATGAACCTTCACCTTCTGTACTTTCTACCCAAATTTCGCCGCCATTTTTTTCTAAAAACCCTTTAACTAATAAAAGTCCAATTCCGGCTCCTTTATTTTTCTTTCTGGTTTCTGAAAGTGTTTTCATTTGTGGAGTGAACAATTTTTCCATTATCTCTTTCGACATTCCAATTCCTGTATCTTGAACGCGAACTATAATTTTATCGTCTTTGGTGGTAGCTGTAACTTTTATTGAACCGCCTTCTTCTGTATGTTTAATCGCGTTTGAAACAATATTTTGAAGGATTGAAATTAACATTTTTCCATCTGCAAAAACGGTAGTATTTGCTTCAACTTCGTGATTTAGATTTATTGTATTTACAAGTGCTGTTTCGTTTAAACTTTCAAAAACTTTGTCAATATATTCCGTAAGTTTAATTTGTTTTGGATTAAAAACGTCAGATGCATATTTTATTCTGGCCCATTCTACTAGATAATCTAGCATTTCTAATTCGTCTGTTGCCGATTTATAAAGTAAGTTTAACATCTCCTGCATTAATTCAGGTTTCATTCTACTATAATTATCTTTCAAATATTTTGCTGTTCCAATTATTGCAGAAAGCGGACTTCTTAAATCGTGAGAAAGTATCGCTAAAACACTTTCTTTATGTGTATTTAAATCTTCGAGCTCTTTTACATAATTTTTTATGGCATCTTCAGATTGTTTTCTTTCCGTTAAATCACGTAATATTTTCACGTAACCCATCATTTCACCATCTAAACCAATAAGTGGAAAAACCAGTCCGTAAGCATAAAATAAATTTTTATCTTTAGTGATGTGCCATCTGTTATCTGTAGCTCTTCCTTCTTCTAAAGCCGTTTCAATTTCTTTTTTTGGAATGCCCGAATTTAAATCTTCTTCTGTAAAAATGATATCAAAAGGTTCTCCAATGACTTCTTCGGTTTCGTATCCAAATATTTTTGTAGCACCTGAACTCCAACTGTTTATATTGAAATCTTTGTCTAAAGTAAAAATGGAATAATCTTGTAAACTGTCAATAATTTGACTATAAAATTCAGCAGTTGGTATGTATTTATTTCTAAGAATTTTAGAATTTTCCTCTTGTTTTTCCATGTAGCGGGTGTATTAATCGTAATGTTAAATTATTCCGTTATCGTCAATATTTCAGATAAGGTTCCCATGATGAGTGAGGATATTGATTAAAGATTGCTAAATTTCTGTTAATCAATGTGTTTCAAAGGTAAGTAAAAACTTTCTATAAAGTTTATTTCTTACTGTCTTTTACAACTTGAATAGATAAGAATTTTTATTCATTTGGTTCAATATGAATTAAGACATGTCCTAATTCTAGAATTTCACTTCTTAATGTATCTTTTAATTTATGGGCTAAATCGTGTCCTTCTTTTACAGAAATATTGGCATCTACAATTGCGTGTAAATCTACGTGGTATTTCATTCCTGCTTTTCTGATGAAGCATTTTTCTGTACCGATAATTCCTTCTACTTTTAAGGATTCTTGACGGATGTTTTCCACTAAATCATCATAACGATGTTCGTCCATGATTTCGCCAAGTGCTGGTCTGAAAATCAAATAACTGTTATATAAAATAAAGAAAGAGGCAAACAAAGCTGCCCAATCATCAGCAGATTCGTATCCTTTTCCTAAGATTAAAGCAATTGAAATTCCTATGAAAGCTGCTATTGAAGTAATGGCGTCACTTCTATGGTGCCAAGCATCTGCTTTTAATGATGAACTGTTTGTAATAATGCTTTTCTTTAAAACCGTTTGAAACGAATATTCTTTCCAGCCAATAATTAATGCTAAAACGATTAATGTCCACGCTTTTGGTAAGTCGTGCGGTGTACCAATATTCTGAATACTTTCATACGCAATAATGGTTGCTGATGTAATTAAGAAACCTACTACTAAAAAAGTGATTAAAGGCTCGGCTCTTCCATGGCCGTAAGGATGGTTATCATCTGCTGGTCGGTTTGAATATTTGATACCAAACAAGACTAAAAACGATGCGAAAATATCGGTTGTAGATTCAATAGCATCGGCGACTAAAGCGTAAGAGTTTCCGAAAAAACCAGCCAATCCTTTTATAAGTGCTAAACTTGTATTGCCAATAATACTAAAATAGGTGGCTTTTATGGCGGTTTGCTCGTTTGTCATTTTTTACTGCTACTATTAAATTGAAGAGGGTAAAGGTACAAAACTAAACGATGTACCAAAAACTAGAAGGGTATAAAAAGGTTAGTTTTTAAATTTATTTCACTTTAATATTTGGCGCTTTTTTGATGGAATTTTGTATGGATTCATGTTTTCATTTTAAGAACAGATTTCAACTTCAATAATTTATATAATCATATTTAATGTTTAGACATTTACTCCAAAAAGATAACCAACAAATGCAGAAAGTCCCATGGCAATTGTTCCCCAAATTGTAATTCTTAAGATCGCTTTAAAAACATTAGAACCTCCAGTTTTTGCTGCTGTTGTTCCTAAAACAATTAGAAAAATAGTTGTGAATCCATACAACCAATATTCCATTCCAGTTAGTGGTGCAAAAAGAATGACTAATAAAGGTAAGACACCTCCAACTGTAAAGGCACCACCAGAAGCTAAGGCAGCTTGAATTGGGTTGGCTTGACTAATTTCATTGATACCTAATTCGTCACGTATATGAGTTCCTAAAGCATCAACTTCAGTTAATTCGAGTGCTACTTGCATAGCCGTTTCTTTTTTTAAACCTCTTTTTTCATAGATTTGAGCCAATATTTTTAATTCTTCTTCTGGCATTTCTTCCAGTTCTTTTTTTTCTCTTTCGATATCAGCTTTTTCGATATCGGTTTGAGAACTAACAGAAACGTATTCGCCTGCTGCCATAGATAATGCTCCAGCCACGAGTCCAGCCACGGTAGCCAAAACAATAGGTTCTCTAGTTGAACTTGCTGCGGCGACACCAATAGCCAAACTTGATATAGAAATAATGCCATCATTTGCTCCAAGGACAGCTGCTCGTAGCCAATTGCTTCTGTGTATGTAATGACTGTCTAAATAGTTATCAATTGTTACCATATTATTGTTTTTATAAATTATGTTTTTATTATAGTTTTGAAATATATAATTGAAGGGTAGTTGCTACCGAATTAAATCTGCACTTTAGAGTTTAGGTTTGGAAGAACTATTCTTGAATTTTATAAGCATTAGCATTCTTATGTAAAGATTAATCATAATTGGGAGAGAAGCGTATTTCTTCTTTTTTGTTTGTTTTTAACGAAACTCTTATCTCTTTTAAACATACTCCTTTTTTGTCTTTGGTAGCACAAGATATTGAAATTTCGTCAATAAGTTCATCATTTTTGTCCTTGATAATAATTTTAGAGAGTTCCTTATTAGTATAATAGAAATACTGCGTATAGAAAGTGGTAAAATTATCTACTATTTTATCAATAGTTCCCTCTTTATTATAATGATAAATGGCTTCATTTTCTTTGAATTGTTTTTGAGTGTAGCAACTGATACGTTCCCGTTGATTAGGTTTCCATCGAGTTTTACAGTAGTAAGGTTCTTTATTTGGATACGATTCCTTTTCGAACCATAATTTCTTTTCCGTTTCTTGTAATAAGTTGCCTTCAGAATCAACAGTTTTGGAGTATTTAATCCGACCATTTTTAGTAAAAACCATTTCCTTTTTTTGCAAAAGTTTTTTTTCATTATCTACTATTGTAAATGTTTCCTCTGTTGCAGATTTTATTCCATCAGGAAGCAGTCGTTTCTGAGTATACTTTTTTGTAGCACACGATTGTATTGTTAAGAGCAGGATAAAGAATAAAACCCTCATAATTGTAAATTATAATTGTATACTAAGTTACGAATTTTTAAAAGATTTTGATTTTAGGAGTTGGATTTTTGAGAGGAGCATGGATTTTTTAATTTATATGTAAACCATATATAATAAAAAAAAGCCTGCAATTCGCAGGCTTTTCCTTGTATTAAAACGTAACGTTTACTTTGTTTGTTTTTCCATCTCTGATGAAAACTACTTCTTTCGTTTCACCTGAGTTAATTTTGGATAAACATTCCATATAACTGTATACTTCTTTAATTTCGCAATCTCCAATTTTAGTAATGATATCGCCTTCCTTAATTCCTGCTTTAATAGCTGGTCGGTCTTCGGTAACGCCATCTACGTGTAAACCATCGCCGTATTCTGCATAATCTGGCATGATTCCAAGTGTTACTTTGTATTTTGCCATTTTTCTTTCACTATTTATTTTGGTTTTGGTAAACTCAATGTTGTCTTTTTCCGCCAATTCATTCGCGACTCTAAACACATAATTGACAATATTAGTCACGCCATAATAATTGATTTTTTCTTCGTCGTCTGTTGGTTTGTGATAATCTTCGTGTGTTCCTGTAAAGAAAAACAACACGGGAATATCTTTTAAATAAAAGGAAGTATGATCAGATGGTCCGATTCCGCCTGTTTCTTCTGTAATTCCAAATCCAGCAGGTTTGTTGCGTTGTACTAATTCTGAGAAAATAGGAGAGGTTCCTGTTCCTCCAATAATTACACTTTTTTTATCGTCTAAACGACCAATCATATCCATGTTAATCATCGCAATTACGTTGGGATATAAGATTTTTAACGATTCAGCCATGTGTTTTGAACCAATTAAACCGTCTTCTTCACCAGAAAATAATGCAAAAATGAAATTTACTTTTTCTTTGGTATTGTTTTTTGAATACATTCGAGCTAACTCTAACACTCCAGAAACTCCAGAAGCGTTGTCATCTGCACCATTATGAATCATTCCTTTTGAAAACGCTTTAGTCGAATTGTTGTGTTCATTCATACCTAAATGGTCGTAATGCGCCCCGATAATAATGGTTTTTTTTGCA
>JAUMDQ010000065.1:0-858 GCA_032121715.1 Flavobacterium sp. | reverse complement strand
GACATTATGGGCATTTACTAAATCGCCAACGACAGTAGAATCACCGTGTGGATTGTTTTTATATCGATACGAGAAAGATTGTAAAAACATTTTATCATAAGGTTTTAAACCTAATTTTTTTAATTCTTTTTCAATGTATTTCGCAGCAACTTTTTCAGCAGGACTACCCGTTAAACGACCACCTAATTTATCCGAAGCTAAATAAGTAATGTGTTTTTTTAAGTTTTTAGCATCAACATTTTCAATTTCTTCCGTTTCTACCCAATCGGCAATGAAAACATTGGTTTCACGCGCTTTATCTTGTTGGCGATTACTTGAAAATACTAATTTTTTTCCATCAGGAGAAAATTGTGGAAAGGCATTAAACTCACTTTCGTAAGTAATTTGTTTTAAACCCGTTCCGTCAATATTAATCATATACAATTGAAAATCGTAACCTTTTGTAGCATGATGATTCGATGAAAAGATGATTTTTTTATCTGATGGATGAAAGAAAGGCGCCCAATTGGCTTTTCCTAATTTGGTAATTTGCTTTAAATCGGAACCATCAATATTACAAGTGTAAATTTCCATATTGGTTGGCATCACCAAATTTTCAGCCAATAAATCTTTGTATTCTTTAATATCTTTTTCTGAAGTTGGTCGAGAAGAACGAAACACTAATTTTTTACTGTCGTGCGAAAAGAAACAACCACCATCATAGCCTAATCCAGAAGTAACTTGTTTTAAATTGCTTCCGTCAATGTCCATGGTATAAATCTCTAAATCACCAGAACGAATACTAGTAAAAGCAATCTTTTTTCCGTCAGGAGAAACTACAGCTTCGGCATCATAAACAGGAGAATTGGTCAGTTTTTT
>JAUMDQ010000064.1:0-4911 GCA_032121715.1 Flavobacterium sp. | reverse complement strand
AACATCATTCGCCATTCTTCAGCGAAACGCATTCTGTCTGATTGACATCTTGGCGACCACATCGCAGGGCCTTTTGAAAGGTTCAACATCTTGAATTGAATCGCAGTCAAATCGGAAACAATTCCAGAATAACCACCTAAAGCATCAATTTCACGCACAATTTGTCCTTTTGCAATTCCACCCATAGCAGGATTACAAGACATCTGTGCGATGTTTTGAAGATTCATTGTTACCAACAAAGTCGAACACCCCATGTTTGCAGCAGCAGCAGCAGCTTCACAACCAGCGTGACCCGCACCAACTACAATTACATCATATTTTTCTTGAAACATATATTTTGTTCCACGTGAAACACATGGATAAATTTTAAAAATTTTTTGTTCCACGTGGAACAAAAAACTTAAGTTATTATATTAAAGTTCCACGTGGAACAATTTTATTTTTTCTTCTTCTTTAGTGCGCATTAATAAAGCGTCTTCATCCGACTTGTCTTTAAAACCACAATAATGTAAAACACCATGTGCTAAAACACGTTTTAATTCTTCATCAAAAGGCACATTAAAATCTTTTGCATTATCTTCAACTCTTTCAATTGAAACAAAAATATCACCACTAATAATATCACCTTCGGTATAATCGAAACTTATAATATCAGTTAAGGTATCGTGATTTAAATACTGCATATTAATACTATGAAGGTATTCATCATCACAAAAGATATATGAAATTTCACCTAAAATTTTATTCTCAGATTCAACAATAGCCTCTATCCAAGAAGCGTAAACCTCTTCTTGTTCTAAACTAAAATCCGATTCGTAATTAAAACTAATCATTGCTTTTAAAATATTGTTGCACTTTGTTATTAAAATTGGGTTGCAAAGGTAGGCTTTGTCTGTTTAATATTTCAACACTTTTTAAATAATTTAATAGAGCAGGAGGTAAGGGTTTGTTGGTGCCAAGAAAATCTTTTTTGTTAGTATTCGATTCTCTTTTGGTATCTTGTCCTTGTTGTTTTAATGCCGTTTCTAATTTCAATAATTCGTGATTGATTTGTAAAGCACGATTAATATTGTCTTGTGTTAAACCTTTATTGATTAATTGCTTTTCTAAATCCTTCATTTGTTTTACGGCATTTTGACCGTTTCCACCCATACCGTTTTTCTGTAATTCCTTTTGTAACGATTCTCGCAATTCTTGTTGTTCTTTGATAATTTCTAACAATTTACCGGCATCACCTTCACCATCTTTACCTTCATTCCCTTGCGACCCACCTTCACCTTGTTCACCTGGTTTCTTGCCTTGACCTGGCTTTTTGCCTTCACCAGGTTTTTGTCCTTCACCTGATTTAGGCATTCCGTCTTTCATTTTATCACCTAAACCTTTTTGTTTTGAAATGATATCACCTAATTGCTTACCTTGACCTTTACCTGGTTTGGGTTTACCAGCACCAGAAGCAGACATGCTCATGTTCATGTCGTTTTGTACATTACTTAAAAAATCGGCTAACTTATTAGTAGATGATAAAGTAAATTGTTGGTGAGAAATTCCTTTTCCACGATTCGTAGAAACTAAATTCTCAATTGATTTATCTAAATTATAATGTATTTCTTCCACTTCTTTTAAAACCAAATCTGATAATTTAGGCTGACGTAAAGACAACGCAAACAAACTATCATCTACGTGTTTAAATTGCGTTTTCAAATCTTGCTGATTCTTTAACAACAAACTCACATTAGATTTTGAATTGGCAACCGTTTTAAATTGCTTCATTAATTTTTCTTGATCAAAAGAAAAAGACAATAAGTTATCTAAAATTTGACGTAACACTTTAGCGTCTTCTTGGTTGTCTTCCATTTCACCAGACGACATGGCTTCCGACATTTTCTGACTCATTTCTTTCATTTTCTGAGAAGCCGCTTTCTGATTTTTTTTAGCCGATTTACTATCTTTCTTTTCTAAGTTATCTTCCGCTTTTTGCTGTTCTTGATCTACTTCTTTTTGATCACCTTTATCATTAGGAATCTCCATTGGATCTTTTAATTCCTTGTTTTCTTTTTCTAAATCATCTAATTCTTTTTTCAAATCCTCAAATTCTTTAGATAACTTTTCTTGTTCTTCTTTACTTGGAATATCTTTATCAGAAAGTTTGTCTTGTTTGTCCGCAAGCTTATCTAATTTATCGGCTAATTGTTCTGCTTTTTGTTCCACATAATAACGCTTAGTTAATTCAACCAATTGTTCTAAAGATTTCTGTTGCGTTTTAGCTTGCTGTTTTAACTTATCTGCTTTGTCAAACAATTCTTCTTTCTCTAATTTCTTAGTTAGCTCTTCTAATTCCTTTAAAAGTTTTTCGTTTTTAGCCGCTTCTTTTTCATTCTTTTCTAAACGATTTAAAAGCTCTTGTTTCATTTCGTCTTTTTGTTCTGGTTTAAATTGCTCAAGATTTTCCTTCATCTTTTCAGAGAATTCTTTCATCATTTCATCTTGTTGTTTCTGACGATTGATAAAATCTTGAATCTTCTTTTGATCTTTATAATCTAAGTTCTCTTTTTGCTTGTCTAGTTTTTTTAATTTCTCCAATTCATCAAATTGCTTGTCTTGATTATCCAAAGCTTTTTGTAAACTATTGATGTTAGATTGCTGTTCTTGCAATGATTTTTGCTCTTTTTGTTCTTGAGTTAACTCAGAATGAGAGAAAACAGAAGATTTTGATGATTTTAAACCATTAACTACATCATTATCAAATACTTCGAAGTAATAATCGTAATTTATACCTTGTTGTAACGGAATTCCATCAGGAAACGAATACACAAACTGATCAACCACCTTACTTTTTAAAACTAAACCTTTTCTGTAGACCACATTTGGTTTGTTTCTGTCGTAATACACAACTTGTAATTTAGACAAACCATAATCGTCAGAAACTTGTCCGATAATCACTTTTTGTTTTAATTTTAAACTATCCGGAGTTTCAGAAGCAGAAATACTAGGGAACTGATCTTTCAAAATTGTTAGTTTATATTGTAAGTTTTCGTGGTTTTTTAATTGTTTGTTTGAAATAGAAATTTGATAATCGGTATTATTTACAATTCTTTTAGAAAGAGAAAATAGATTGTCACTTTTCGAAAACAAAGTTGATAGAGAATCTTTCTTAAATTTAACTTCAGTAGTAGCCAATGTATTTAATTTCCAAGTTACGATAGTTCCTTCAGGAATGACAGCATTACCAGTTCCTTGAATGACTTCAGGTTTCTTACCTAAATATTTTGGGAAATTCAATTGCATCGTGAACGAAGAAATCGTTGGAACGTTTACTACATTCAAGACATAATCGGCAGACGTAATTTCATTCGATTTAAAATGAAAAGAAATATCTTTTTGAACATTATCAAACTGATATGTGAATTTTCCTGGAGAAGTGTTTTCTAAGAAATATTCTTCGTTATTGATAATAATCGAAGCATTTTCTGGAATCACAGTTCCTGTTGTTTTCACTTCTAGTTTAAATGATTTATTTTGTTCCACGTTTAAATTGTTCGAAATAATCTCGAATTTAAATGCCGCAGGTTTTTCAAAATTCTTATCGTACTGAACCACACGAGCAAAACTATTTGAAATCACATCCGAATTTCCAGAAATATAAAAGAACAAAATAAACAACAACGGAATTAAAGCAAAAGGCAAAAACTTTTTGTTTTTATTAAAGTTAATCGCATTAGAAAACGGAATCGGTTGTAAGTTATTTGCTTTTTGTTCGATAGAAGCTAAAACCAATTCTGTAGGAGTTGCTGTGTTGGCTAATTGTAAAAAATTTAGCAATTTATCTTTGACTTCCTCGAAATGTGTTCCGATAATTTTGGAAGCTTCGGTATAATCTAAACCTTTCTGAATTTTAAATAATTTGAAAATAGGAAGTAGGATGAATTTCGAAAGTAAAAAAACTTGCACCGTTATAAACAACCAAAACAAAATTGTTCTTCCTTGAGTCGAAAACCAAAGAAAATATTCAATTAAAAACGTGAAAATAAAATACAACAAACCAATAGCGATAAAAAGAATTACTCCTTTTATCAACTCATTGGTGTAAAACTTCTTGATAAAACCTTCCAGCTTATCGTAAATGAGTGCTTTCTTCTCCAAAATTGTTAATCAATTGTTTATAACTGATAAAATTACAAAAATTTTAAGCAATTAGTCAAGAGTAAAAAGTTAATAGTTGTATAAAATGTTAATAATGTGATGAAACAGAAAAAAAACTTCCAACTTCTAACACCTAACTTCCAACTTCCTTTTATCTTTGCCAAAAAAATTACAACAATGTCAAAACCAGTTAGAGTACGATTTGCTCCTAGTCCGACAGGACCATTACATATTGGTGGTGTAAGAACCGCGCTTTTTAATTATTTATTTGCCAAAAAACACGGTGGAACTTTCTATATTAGAATAGAAGATACAGACCAAACTCGTTTTGTAACGGAAGCCGAAGACTATATTTTTGAAGCTTTAGAATGGTTAGGAATTGCTCCTGATGAAACCATTGGAAAGAATGAAAAATTTGGACCTTATCGTCAATCAGATAGAAAAGAAATGTACAAACAATATGCAGATGAATTAATCAATTCTGGTTCGGCGTATTATGCGTTTGATTCTTCTGAGAAGTTAGATGAATTACGTAAACAAGCAGAAACAGATGGTAAAACATTTATTTACAATCATACCGTTAGAGAAACTTTAGATACTTCATTAAATGTTTCACGTGAAATTGTAGAAGAAAGAATTGCCAAAGGAGAACATTATGTGATTCGTTTTAAAACTCCGGTAAACGAAACCTTACATTTACAAGATATTATTCGTGGTGAAGTAAATTTTGAAACGAATTTATTAGATGATAAAGTTTTATTTAAGTCTGAT
>JAUMDQ010000063.1:0-6216 GCA_032121715.1 Flavobacterium sp. | reverse complement strand
TTCTTGTAAGCTTCTGATACGTTGCGCTTTAATAAATATTTGATCGGTTAAAGATGGCAAACGTAAAACGCGCCAAGCCGTTCCGTAATCGTGCGCTTTTTTAGTAAATAAATCTCTGCAAACTGCAATTACTTTGTCGTATTCTTGTGAGGTATTGCTCATTATTATTTTATATTTGTATCAAAGTTCAAATATAACTAAAAAATTGTATGTCAACAATAAACTGTAAAGGAACGCTCATCGATTTATCAACACCTAAAGTAATGGGAATTGTAAATGTTACGCCAGATTCCTTTTTTGATGGTGGAAAACTAACCAATTCTGATGAAATTGTAGGTCAAGTTGAGAAAATGCTGCAAGATGGCGCTACGTTTATTGATTTAGGCGGTTATTCAAGTAAACCTGGAGCGGAATTTGTTTCCGAAACAGAAGAATTGAATCGAGTGATTCCAATTGTAAAGTTATTAGTAGAAAAATTTCCAGATATTTTATTGTCGATTGATACATTCAGAAGTGAAGTAGCGAAGCAAGCAGTAGAAAATGGCGCAGCAATTATTAATGATATTTCTGCTGGTTTGTTTGATGAGAATATGTTGGAAACCGTTGCAAAATTGCAAGTTCCTTACATTATGATGCATATGAAAGGAACGCCAAAAACCATGCAAAGCTTAGCAAATTATGAAGATTTATTAAAAGAAATGAATTTTTATTTTTCGGAACGAATTGCGAAAGCGAGAAGTTTTGGTTTAAACGATATTATCATCGATCCCGGATTTGGATTTGCGAAAACCATCGAACACAATTACGAATTATTACAGAATTTAGAATTGCTACAATTTCATGAATTACCCATTTTAGCTGGAATTTCAAGAAAATCGATGATTTATAAAACCTTAGAAACTTCACCAGATGAAGCTTTAAACGGAACTACTTTTTTACATGCGTTTTGTTTACAAAAAGGTGCAAATATTTTACGCGTTCACGATGTAAAAGAAGCGGTAGAGTGTGTGAAACTAATGTGTCAGTTTAAAAATTAATTTTTTATAGGTCACTTTTGCCTTTTTACTTTTGCCTTGTTTCTTTTAATTATGATGATACGGTTCGTTATTCAAAATCGTAAAACCACGATAAATTTGTTCAATTACAAATAAACGTACCATTTGATGTGAAAAAGTCATTTGAGATAAAGCCACTTTTCCTTGTGCTTTTTGATACACTTCTTCCGAAAAACCATAAGGCCCGCCAATTACAAACACCAAGGTTTTAATTCCAGAATTCATTTTCTTTTGTAAAAAATCGGAGAAACCAACACTGTTGAATTCTTTTCCGTTTTCGTCCAATAAAATCAATTGGTCGGTAGGTGTTAATTTGGATAAAATTAATTGTCCTTCTTTTACTTTTTGCTCACTTTCCGATAAGTTTTTTACGTTTTTTATGTCTGGAATAATTTCCAAATCGAACTTAATATAAAATCCCAAACGCTTCGTGTATTCGTCAATTAAAGTTTGCAGACTTTTATTATCGGTTTTGCCAATGGCTATTAATTTGATGTTCATTTCATTTAAAGTTTACAGTTTTCTGTCTCAGTTTTCAATTTAAAAAAAATGCAGAATTTAAAATTTTAAATTCTGCATTCAACTATATACTGAAAACTGTGACTGAATACTAGTTTTCAACCATAGTATGGAAAACGTTCATTACGTCATCGTCTTCTTCAATTTTTTCTAGTAATTTCTCAACATCAGCTACTTGTTCTGCTGTTAATTCTTTTGTAACTTGTGGAATTCTATCAAATCCAGAAGATAAAATTTCTAAACCTCTAGACTCTAATTCTTTCTGAATTGCTCCGAAACTTTCAAAAGGCGCATACATTAAAATTCCGTCTTCCTCATCAGCGAAAATTTCTTCTACACCGAAATCAATCATTTCTAACTCTAACTCGTCAATATCTTGTCCAGCCGCAGGAATACGGAAGTTACAAGTGTGATCAAACATAAATTCAACTGAACCTTGCGTTCCCATTGTTCCATTGCATTTGTTGAAATAACTTCTAATATTCGCAACGGTTCTGTTGTTGTTATCTGAAGCGGTTTCAATTAAAATCGCAATTCCATGTGGTGCGTAACCTTCAAATAAAATTTCTTTATAGTTTGCAGTGTCTTTATCTGTTGCTTTTTTAATGGCGCGTTCTACGTTTTCTTTTGGCATATTTACTGCCTTAGAGTTTTGTATAATCGCTCTTAGTCTTGAGTTAGCATCCGGGTTTGGACCACCTTCTTTAACCGCCATTACAATATCTTTACCAATTCTGGTAAACGCTTTAGCCATTGCCGACCAACGCTTCATTTTTCTTCCTTTTCTGAATTCAAACGCTCTTCCCATTTCTCGTTTTGGTTTTTTATATAAGTGCAAAAATAAAATAAGCAAGCAGTAAAAAAAAATGTTTGAGAGTTTTTTTTAATTATTAAGAATTTTTCCAAATTATACGCTTAAAATAATATCTCAAATACTTTATCTTTGCCCAATGCAAAATCAATTTTTTCAACCTTTTTCAACCGATACTTCAGGGATTTCTTTACCTGAAAAATTCACATTTCCGTTTTATTATCAGCCACATCCATTGAGTGAAATTGCAGCTACAGCTTTGCAAAATTATTTGGAAACACAAACTAATTTTGATCATAATTTCGGCTTAGACAAAACCCAAGAAGGATTAGTGATTGGAAAAATGTTTGGTGTTTTGGTTTGCCAAAATAAGAAAGGCGAATTAGGTTATTTATGGGCATTTTCTGGAAAATTAGCGAATGAAAATCATCATGATTATTTCGTTCCAACGGTTTTTGATATGTTAACAGAAAATAGTTTCTTCCGAAAAGAAGAAGAATTGTTAAATGCCTATAATCGTAAAATTGAAAATTTGGAAAAAAATTCCGATTATCACACGACTTTAGAAAATTTTAAACAAGCAAAAATTCAAGCAGAATCCGAATTACAACAGCAGAAAACAAGAATTAAAGAACAAAAAATACTTCGTGACGAAAAGAGAAAGCAACAAGAATCAATTTTAAATGAAGAAGATTTACAACATCTAAATTTTGATTTGTCTGAAGATAGTAAACAAGAAAGTATTTTGTTAAAAAAAATGACAAAATATTGGAAATTGACTTTGCAAGCTTTAGAAGAAAAAGTTTCTGTTTATACCAATGAAATCAATCAATTAAAAGAAGAACGAAAAGCTAAATCGGCAGCTTTACAACAAATGTTATTTGCCGAATATTCGTTTTTCAATCAATATAAAGAAAAGAAAAGTTTAGGCGAAATTTTTAACAATAATCCGCCCGCTGGAGCTGGTGAATGTGCTGCTCCGAAGTTATTGCATTACGCTTTTCAACATAATTTAAAACCGATTTGTATGGCAGAATTTTGGTGGGGACAATCGCCAAATTCAGAAGTGCGTCAACACAAACAATTTTATCCGTCTTGTAAAAGTAAATGTGAACCCATTTTAATGGGACATATGTTACAAGATTTAGAAATGGAAGAAAATCCGTTTATCATGAATCACGCCGAAGGAAAAGATATTGAAATTGTGTACGAAGATGAAGTGATGTTAGCGATAAATAAACCCACAGAATTTTTATCAGTTCCAGGAAAAACTATTTCCGATTCGGTTTACGCACGAATTAAGGAAAAATATCCAGAAGCAACTGGTCCACTAATTGTGCATCGATTAGATATGTCGACTTCCGGAATTATGCTTATCGCGAAAAATGAATCGACTGCGGTGCAATTACAAAGTCAGTTTATCAATCGAACCATTAAGAAACGTTATGTGGCTTTATTAGACGGTTTATTGGAAAAATCTCACGGTTACATCAATTTGCCTTTACGAGTAGATTTAGATGACAGACCACGACAATTGGTTTGTTACGAACACGGAAAACATGCGCAAACTAAATGGAAAACCATTGAAGTCAAAAATGGAAAAACGAAAGTACATTTTTATCCAATTACGGGAAGAACGCATCAATTACGAGTGCACGCTTCTCATAATTTAGGATTACATACCCCAATTGTTGGCGATGATTTATACGGCACAAAAGCTGAAAGATTGCATTTACATGCCGAATACATTCAGTTTGAACATCCAGTAACAAAAGAAGTTATGGAGATTTTAGTGGAAGCTGAGTTTTAGGTTTCTTTAACCCTTCAAGGGTTTTAACCCTTGAAGGGTTAAAGAAACTCGTAGTCAAATTTTTTTAATGACAAATTTGAATTATGAAATTCAATAAAATTCGAAATATTTCCAAACATATCAATTACATCATTTCTTTTTAAGTTGGTATTTTTAGTTGAAATAATTGTTTCATAAGAACTCCAAGGATACAAATTCATGCTTTTACAAAACCCGTGATTAACTGGATTGTTGTGTATGTAATAAATTATGTTCTTTAAATATTCTTCTGAATCAATTAGTTTTCTTTTAAACTTTGATTGGAAAATTTTTCCGGTTCTTTTATGTTTTTTATTTATAGCTTGTGTGTAAGCATTTAAGAAATGAGAAAATTGTTTCGAAGCATCAATAACTTTTGGTTTTTCAACAGTTGTATATGATAATTCATCTTCAAAAATTTCTTCACTAGTTTTTATTCTGACAGCAATATGAAAATGGTTTTTCAATAAACACCAAGCATAAGTATCTGCAATTGGATTGATGTATTTTGCGTAAAGTTTTAAGAAGTGATAGTAATTATCAGTCTCAAAGAAAATATTTTCTCCATTATTTCCTTTGTTGTAGATATGATAATAATTTCCGGCAATTATTGGTGTAACTATTTGCATTTGTATTAATTTTTTAATGGCGTGTATAATACAAATATAACAAAATAATTTAAACCCTCGAAGGGTTCAAAACCTTTCGAGGGTTTAAATTAAAAGAGTGTTTTCTTCCCATTCAACCAAACACTATCAATCAAATTCGTAGCAAAACAATACGGAATTTCGTAAAAACTATGTAATGGTTTTGTGATAATCAAATTTGCTTTTTTACCTTTTGTAATACTTCCGTGCGAATCGCTTAAATCCATCGCATAAGCACCATTTATAGTTGCTGCATTTATGGCTTCTTCAGGTGTCATTTTCATTTTGATACAAGCTGTTGCGACCACAAAATGCATATTTCCTGAAGGCGTTGTTCCTGGATTAAAATCGGAAGCTAAAGCTAAAGGTAAACCTGCATTTAACATTTGTCTTGCTGGTGTATACGGAATTGAAATAAAATAGGAACAACTTGGTAAAGCCACTGGCATACAAGCTGAACCTTTTAAAACTTCAATATCTTCTTCGGTTACAATTTCTAAATGATCAACACTTAATGCACCATTTTCTACACAAGCTTTAATTCCGTCAATGGCTGTAAATTGATTCACGTGGATTTTCGGCGTTAATCCATATTTTTTTCCAGCTTCCATAATTTGAATGGTTTCTGAAACACTGAAATAACCTGTTTCTAAAAACGCATCTATGTAATCCGCTAAATTTTCAGCTGCTATTTTTGGTAACATTTCATTGATAATCAAGTCGATGTAGGCTTGATGATTTTCTTTGTATTCTGTTGGAAAAGCGTGTGCGCCAAGGAAAGTCGATTTTATTGCAACTGGATAATTTTCTTTTAATTTTTTGATGACGCGAAGCATTTTTAATTCGCCTTCAACTGTCAATCCGTAACCTGATTTTATTTCAACTGCTCCAGTTCCTTGAGAAATGACTTCTTCTAAACGTTTTTTTGATTGGTTATAAATTTCTTCTTCTGAAGTTTCGTTTAATTTCTTAGCCGAATTTAAAATCCCACCACCACGATTCGCAATTTCTTCATACGACAAACCATTAATTCTATCTACAAATTCGCCACTTCTATTTCCTGCGTAGACAATGTGCGTGTGACTATCGCAAAAGCTCGGCATAACAATTTTTCCAGTTGCATCAACTATTGTTGCGTTTTCTAATTTTGGACAATTTTTCATGACTCCGAAATCGGAAATGATATCGTTTTCCAAAACTAAAAAAGCATTTTCTAAAATTGGTAAATGCGCCATTTCTGCACCAGAAACCATATCAATTTGTTGTTCTCTAACCTGTAAAAGTTGGTTAATATATTTTAAAAGTGTTTGCATGAAAAAAAATTTTGAGTAAAAATAGTTCTCATTTTATAAAACT
>JAUMDQ010000062.1:0-9539 GCA_032121715.1 Flavobacterium sp. | reverse complement strand
TTATGTTTGTGAACATATTTATTGCGATTTAACTTACAGAGAACTGGTTCAAACTGATTATCCCGATAGCGAAAACATCTTACGTCAGTTTGTTCATTTCACTTATAAGATGCATCAAAATGGCATCGAATTTAAAGATCATACGCCTGGAAATACTTTAATAAAAAACAATCATGACGGCTCGTATAATTTTTATTTGGTCGATTTAAACCGAATGAATTTTCACACTTCAATGGATTTTGAAACTCGTATGAGAAACCTTTCCAAAATTACCCCTAAAAAAGAAATGGTTGCTATTATGAGTAACGAATATGCGAAAATTTCAAATGAAACTGAGGCTTTAGTTTTTGAAACCATGTGGCAAT
Source organism: Flavobacterium sp. (assembly GCA_032121715.1). Taxonomy (GTDB): domain Bacteria; phylum Bacteroidota; class Bacteroidia; order Flavobacteriales; family Flavobacteriaceae; genus Flavobacterium. The sequence continues at coordinate 9,174 of JAUMDQ010000062.1, read as the reverse complement.
TTACACAAGAATTTCAAGCTAAAATAATCAGAAAGAAAAACCTAAAAAAGAAATTAAAGTTTTGGAAAAAGTAGTATTTTAACCTACTTAAAATCTTACATGAAAATATCAGTAATTATTACAACTTACAACTCGGAAGAATGGCTAAAAAAAGTGCTGTTTGGCTATTTAAACCAAACGGAAACCGATTTCGAAGTTGTTATTGCTGATGATGGTTCTACTGAAAAAACAAAACATGTAATTGATTCCTTTTCACCTAAATTCAAACATAAAATTGTTCATGTTTGGCAAGAAGACAAAGGGTTTCAGAAGTGTAAAATCTTAAACAAAGCCATTTTAAAAACCAATTGCGATTATCTTTTATTTACTGATGGCGATTGTATTCCTAGAGAAGATTTTATTGCCACACATCTAAAACATAAAGAAAAAGGATTTTTTCTTTCTGGTGGTTATTTTAAATTACCTTTTACAACTTCGCATATTATTGAAGAAAAAGATATTTTTTCAAAACAATGTTTCAATTTATTTTGGTTGGCAAAAAACGGAGTAAAAACGAATTTTAAATTAACGAAACTAATTCGTTTTAAACCTTTTACGGTTTTTATGAATTGGATTACGCCAACTAAAAAAACATTTAACGGTCATAATACTTCTTGTTTTAAAGAAGATTTAATAGCGGTAAACGGTTTCAACGAAGACATGCAATACGGCGGTTTAGATAGAGAAATTGGAGAAAGAATGTTCAATTTAGGAATCCGTTCGAAACAAATTAGATATTCGGCAATTTGTTTACATTTGGAACATGCAAGAAGTTATTTTAGTAAAGAAAAATTCTTAGAAAACTCAAAAATCAGAGAATTTAACATCCGAAATAAAGTAATTACTACTAAAAACGGACTTAACCAATATGTGTAAGTAGAAACGTTTTTAACTTATCTAGAAACAATTCTGGAACAAACTGTTCGTATAAAAAGTCGTTTTCTGCTTTAATTTCTTTTGGCGTTTTATTTGCGAATAATTCTGGTTTAAACTCATCTAAATGGAATGAAACATGAGTAATTCCATCTTCAATTAATGCCCAACCTTTTTTATCAATCCAAGGAGAAAACAGTACAAATGACGGTTTATGAAGCGCTTTTGCCATATTTATAGCACCACCATCATTTCCAACAATGACATCACAATGATTCATAATGGCAATAAATTCTCGAATTGAACCACCAATTACATCAAAATAAATGGCTTTTTTTGTCGAATCTTTACACAAATTAAAAATAGCTTTCGCTTGTTCTATTTGATTGGGAATGTAATTGAAAAGAATATTTACGTTGCTTGTTTCCGCAATACAATCAATCACTTGAGCCATATATTGATTGGGATACGTTTTACTTTGTTCGCTACCAATAATACTAACCATTACTGTTTTTTTTGTAGCATCAATAGCATTTTTTTCAAAAATTGATTTGGCATTTTGCTTTTCTTCTTCACTAACATGTATCGTAGGAAAAGTTACTTTTCTATTGTCAATTTTCAAAGGTTCTAACAAAGCCAAACGTTGTTCAATAATAGTTCCTAAATTACTATTGTAGTCGTCTCTTCGCTTCACAACATCTGTATAAATGAAGTTCCTTCCTTTTTTCTCGAAGGAAATTGTTTTTTTAGCTCCAGAAAAATAAACCAATAACCAACTTTCTAATTTAGAATACGGGTCGATTATGATATCATATTTTTCTTTTCGGATTTTGAGAATAAATTTGAATAATTCCCATTTACTTTCTCTTTGTTTAGCGGTAAATAAAATCAAATTACTGATGTATTTCCCACCATCAACAACTGTTTTCGTACTATCATAAATTAAATAATCTATTTGAGCATCCGGATAAGCATATCTTAAATTTTCACATAAGATAGAACTCACCAGCACATCGCCAATCATTTTTTGTTGAATTACTAATATTTTCATGATTTTGATACTGCGAATTTTGTGGCTCTTGGACTAATAAATGTATTATTTTTTACTACACTAAATAAATAGGAAATATAATTTTTTAGAATTAATTTATTCACTTGTAGTTTTTGTACAAAAAACAAAGGCAAAGCAATAATACTAAATAATAGTTTTTCTAATAGTACACCAAAAATCAATCTACTGTGCAAGAAAAACCCGCTTAGTGATGAAAAATTATTTTGAATATAAGCGTGTTTAGAAATGATTACTTCTGTCTTTGTAAGTGCTTTTGTTTTGATATTAATTCGTGAAGCACCTCCGTGTTTATGAAAAATAGTTGCTTTTTTATACACCGCTACTTTTCCATTCACATCGGCAATTCGTTTACATAAATCGACATCTTCCATGTACATCCAGAAATCTTCATTCCAACCTGAAACTTTATCGAACCATTTTTTACTCAGTAAAACAACAGCTCCAGTAATCCATTCCGGATATATAAAGTCATCATTTTCTTGAAAAACAGTAGAAATTTTATTTTTGAAAAACAATTTATAAATCGCCCTAGGGATTCCAAAAAAAGTAGCAAACTTGGGTAATAAATTATGTTGTTTGTAGAATTTACCGTTTTCATCAATTTGTAAACATGATAAAACTGCGATTTCGTTTTGATGTTTTATATATGCGTCAAAAAACGAATCTAAGTTTGGTTTATCCACTTTAGTATCTGGATTTAAAAACAGCAAATAATCTGAAGAAGCATTTGCTGCTCCCACATTACAACCATTTGCAAAACCGTTATTTCCAGAATTTAAAATAAAAGTGAACTGATGAAATTTCTTTTGAAATACAAAAAAATTGCCATCATTAGAACAATTATCGACCACAATAACTTCTATAGAATATTTTTCAGAATGAATATCCTCTAGAGAATTTAAACATTCGTCTAAAGCATTCCAGCCTTTATAATTTACGATTATTATTGCTAATTTATTCATTTAAGATTAAACAGCTACATTATATTCGCGTAAAGCATCGTTTAAAGATGTTTTTAAATCCGTTGAAGCTTTTCTTTGTCCGATAATTAAAGCGCAAGGCACTTGAAAATCACCAGCTGGGAATTTTTTAGTGTACGTTCCAGGAATTACTACTGAACGAGCTGGCACAACACCTTTATATTCAATAGGCTCACTTCCTGTGACATCAATAATTTTTGTAGAAGCAGTTAAGCAAACATTAGCGCCTAAAACGGCTTCTTTTTCCACACGAACACCTTCCACTACAATACAACGAGAACCAATAAAAGCACCGTCTTCAATAATTACTGGAGCTGCTTGTAGAGGCTCTAAAACACCACCAATTCCAACTCCACCACTTAAATGTACGTGTTTACCAATTTGAGCACAACTACCAACAGTTGCCCAAGTATCCACCATAGTTCCTTCATCAACATATGCGCCAATATTCACATAAGAAGGCATTAAGATTACTCCAGATGAAATATATGCACCATGACGTGCTACTGCATTTGGCACCACTCTAATTCCTCTTTCAGCAAAGTTACGTTTCAATGGAATTTTATCATGATACTCAAAAATACCGGCTTCTAAAGTTTCCATTTTTTGAATTGGAAAATACATAACAACCGCTTTTTTAATCCATTCGTTAACTTGCCAACCAGTAGTAATTGGTTCAGCTACACGAAGTGTACCATTGTCTAATAAATCAACCACTTCTCTAATGGCATTTTGAGTAGTTTCTTCTTGTAACAAAGCACGATTATCCCATGCTGTTTCTATGATAGATTGTAAATTTGTCATGTGTACTATTTTTTAACAAAGATAAAGTTTCCTATTAGTATTACAAATAAAAAATCCTGCTAAAAGCAGGATTTTTTATTTGTAATACTAATGACAAGAAGCATCTAAATGCTTTCTAACTCTAGTGGGTGAAGTAAAATCATTTGAACAACTAGGAATTCCTTTCGTTTCATCTATTGCTGTCAACGGATCATCAACCAAACTTCCTTGAAATGGATACCAAGTCGTTTTAGTTACTGAACCATCTAAATATGAATACTTAATTTCATTTTTAGTTAAAAAACCATCATTGTCATCATCAAAATCTCCATAATTTGGTTTACCATCTCCGTCGGAATCCATCGCCGTTCCTGATACCAAACCAGTTCCTAAGTATTCATCTTTGGAGAGTATTTTATCTCCATCATGATCTTTATATTTTAACTTCATCAATTTAAAATTGAAAATAAGTGGTGTATACGAACCTATAGAACTTATACTTTGATTAAAATAACCTAAGCCAGAAGGAACAAACATTACTCCAGCACCAAAATCAGAATAAGTAGTTACTCCAGTTGAAGGATCTGTAACTGAAGTCCCTGTTTTAAATTCTGGAAAAAGTTCTTGCCAACATTGAATTACTTGTTCCAATTGAAACCATACTGGACTTGCAGCAGAATCAAAAACTGATAAATCAGTTTTATATCCTTTGTAAGCACTGAAAACAGAATCTAATTTTGTTGGATTTGAACCAACACCTTCATTTAATTTAATAAAATATAATTTATGATCTACTCCACCTTTAGAAATTGTTTTAAAATCTAAATCAGTACGAGAAGAAATTGGAGTACCTGGTGTACTTCCAGTAATTTCAGTAAAAGTAACATTATATTCACCATCAACGGTCATAAAGTGAGTATCCATAAAATCCTCAATTTCAGCAATATCTTCGTTATAAACTTCAGAATAAGGTCTTACTTCAACAGAACTTGGCGGATCTTCTGATGGACATCCAACCATAATGAATATAAATGGTAATAAAAGTAATAATCTTAATGATAATTTCATTTTGTAATATTTTAATTTAAAAAAGTGCTCGCAAGATACGATTTTCATTTATTTTTGTACAAATATTAACATTGATTTTTGAATTTTATGCGAATTGATAAATATTTATGGTGCATTAGATACTATAAAACAAGAGGTCTTGCGGCTGAAGCCATTAAAAAAGGACATGTTTCGGTGAATAATGTAAAAGCAAAAGCGTCAAGAGATGTTTTTCCTTTAGATAAAATTACCTTAAGAAGAGATCAGATAAATTACATTATTAAGGTTTTGGATATTCCGCCAAGTAGAGTCGCAGCCAAATTAGTCGATTTATATAGAAAAGACGAAACGCCGCCAGAATCTTTCGAACATTTAGAAATGATTAAACTTTCTAAAGAGCATTACAGAGCTAAAGGAGAAGGAAGACCAACTAAAAAAGATCGAAGAGATATTTCTGATTACACTGAAAACGATAGTGATGACGACATTGAATAAAGAATATTGGGAAAACCGATACGAAAATGATGATGCCATTTGGGATATTGGACATATTTCAACGCCATTAAAAGAGTATATTGATCAATTGGAAAACAAAAACATCCGAATTCTGATTCCTGGTGCTGGAAATGCCTATGAATTAGATTACTTAATCGAAAAAGGCTTTCACAACGTTTTTGTAATTGATTATGCGCAACAACCTATTGACGCTATTGTTAAAAGAAACAAATCATTAGAAAAACATTTAATTTGCGATGATTTTTTTAATCACAACAAAACCTACGATTTAATTATTGAACAAACCTTCTTTTGTGCTTTACAACCTAATCTGAGGAAAAACTATGTTGCAAAAATGTTTGATTTATTATCCGAAAAAGGAAAAATTGCGGGATTGTTATTTAATTTCCCGTTAACGGAAGCTGGACCACCGTTTGGAGGAAGCTATGAAGAATACATAAATTTGTTTTCAGAAAAATTTACAATAAAAACATTAGAATCGGCATATAATTCAATAAAACCACGTGCAAATAAAGAATTGTTTTTTACATTTGAAAAAAAATAAACCATGCAACACATTATTTTAACTCACACCGAAATAGAACACAAAACAAAACGTATTGCTTATCAAATTTACGAAACGTTTGCCAACGATTCTGAATTAGTAATTGCAGGAATTTCAAACAGCGGATTTACATTTGCTCAAAAAATTGCCAAGCAACTAGAAAGTATTAGCGATATAAAAATTACTATTTGTGAAGTTAATATTAATAAACAAAAACCATCAGAACCTATTACAACTTCTTTAAATCCTGATGATTATGCTAATAAAAACCTAGTTTTAGTAGATGATGTTTTAAATTCTGGAGGAACTTTAATTTATGCAATTAAGCACTTTTTAAATGTTCCCTTAAACAAATTTAAAACAGCAGTATTAATTGACAGAAATCATAAAAAATACCCTGTAAAGGCAGATTTCAAAGGTTTGTCCTTATCTACATCTTTACAAGAACATGTTCAAGTGGTTTTTGAAGAAAATAATTCTTACGTCTATTTAAGTTAGTTTAGAAACGATTTCATTTACAATTTCAGATTCCTTTTTATCATCAATAGAAACAATTGTTTTTACTTGATGATAGAAATAACTACGTTCAAACAAATGCTTCGCCACAAACTCCTGTAGCTCTTCTTCATCAAAATGTGCGATTAAAGGTCTGGTTGCTTTTTGAGAATGCAATCGTTCCAACAAAGTACCTACAGACGCTTTTAAATATATAGAATGTATTGCTGAAGAGTCATACAATTCGAAATTATCATAATAACATGGCGTACCACCACCTAAAGCCAAAACATAATTATCAGTTGTATTTAAAAAATTTTCTAATACTTCTTTTTCTTTTTTTCTGAAAAATAATTCACCTTTTTGTTCGAAGATTTCATTTACTTTTAAATTTAAATCAGTTTCAATCAAATGATCTAAATCGTAAAAAGGAATACGTAACGACTCAGAAAGCAGCTTTCCTATCGTAGATTTTCCCGATGCCATGTAACCAACTAGAATAATTTTCATACTAATCTTTCTCTTTTTATGGTATAAATGTATAATAATTTAATGAAATTTTAATTATTAAAAAAACTTCAAATACAACAAACACTTATGAATTAAGGGGTTATAAATAAATTTAAAAAAAATATAAAATTATTATTAAAAAGGTATTGCAAAATAAATAAATCGTCCTATATTTGCACCCGCAATGAGGAAATAGTTTTAGACTCTGTAGCTCAGCTGGTAGAGCATTACACTTTTAATGTAGGGGTCCTGGGTTCGAATCCCAGCGGGGTCACTAAAATATTTCAAAATATAAAAAATTACAACTTCATTGCTACGACTCTGTAGCTCAGCTGGTAGAGCATTACACTTTTAATGTAGGGGTCCTGGGTTCGAATCCCAGCGGGGTCACAAAAGAAGCTAAACAATTTGTTTAGCTTCTTTTTTTATTTTAGGCCATGTGGAGGAATTGGTAGACTCGCCATCTTGAGGGGGTGGTGCCGCAAGGCGTATGGGTTCGAATCCCATTTTGGTCACACACAAAATCTTGCTAATGCAGGATTTTTTTGTTTTTATAGTGCTTCTTAATATTTTTTATGTATTTTTGTTTAAACTTTTTACACAAAAGATGAACAATATTAAATCTACATTCAGCATTAAAGACTTAGAAAACCTTTCAGGCATCAAAGCACATACCATCCGAATTTGGGAAAAAAGGTATGACTTATTAGAGCCTATGCGTACTGACACCAATATTAGATCCTATGATGTTCGTAATTTACAAAAACTTTTAAACGTTGTTTTACTTACAGATTTTGGCTATAAAATTTCTAAAATTTCAAAACTGAATCAAGAAGAAATTGAAAAATTCGTAATAAAAATTCAAACGGACAAAACAGTTAACAATCACGTTTTAAGTAACTTTAAAATGGCCATGTTAAATTTTGACCAATCTCTTTTTGTAAAAACATATAATGAATTACTGAGTCAAAAAAAATTTAGTGCCATATTTTACGAAACTTTTATTCCACTACTTGAAGAAATTGGAATTTTATGGACAACAAATACGATTACTCCTGCTCACGAACATTTTATTTCCCATTTAATAAAGCAAAAAATCTTAATTGAGATTGAGAAATACCAATTACTACAAAATGAAATTTCAGATAAAACCTATGTTTTGTATTTGCCTTTTAATGAAATCCACGATTTAGGACTATTGTTTTTACATCACGAAATTATTACTAGCGGACATAAATCTATATACTTAGGTAGAAGTTTACCTATTGAAAACTTAATAGATCTAAACAATCACTTCAATAAAATCACCTACATAACCTATTTAACGGTAGAACCTAGCGAAGATGAAATAGAGAATTACATAAACGATTTTAATAATACTATTTTAAAAGATAATGATAATGAATTACTGATTTTTGGAAGAAAAGCAAAAACAATAAACCATGAAAAACTTCCAAAAAAAATTCAGTCAATTGAAAATATCCAAGATTTTTTAACGACATTACAAACCATACATAAACAAATTACGTAATTAAAACACATATGCCAAAAACAATACAAATAATAGGTTCTGGATTTTCATCTTTGGCAGCTGCATGCTATTTAGCTAAAGAAGGAAATAAAGTAGCTGTGTTTGAAAAAAACAATAGTTTAGGTGGTCGTGCCAGACAATTTACTGAAAAAGGATTTACGTTTGATATGGGACCATCTTGGTATTGGATGCCAGATGTTTTTGAAAGTTTTTTTGCTGATTTCGGTAAAAAACCTTCAGATTATTATAGTTTGGAAAAATTATCACCCGGATATAGAGTGTTTTTTGAAAACAACGAACATTTTGATGTTTCAGACGATTTAAATACGATTATTTCCGACTTCGAAAAAATAGAAAAAGGTAGCGGAAAACAATTAGAAAAATTCATTTCTAGCGCTAAAAGCAATTATGAAATTGCCATAAAAAATTTAGTTTACAGACCAGGAGAAACTATTTTTGAATTAATTACTCCACAAACGGCATTAAAATTAGATCAATTTTTTTCCAACATAAAAAGAGATGTTCGAAAAAAAATAAAAAATAAAAACTTACAACAAATTTTAGAATTCCCCGTATTGTTTTTAGGCGCAAAACCTTCAGACACACCTTCTTTTTATAATTTTATGAATTATGCCGATTTCGGATTAGGTACATGGCAACCCAAAAATGGCTTTTTCGATGTGATTGAAGCAATGATAAAGCTTGGAACTGAATTAGGTGTTACATATCAAACGAATTGTAATATTGAGAAAATTATAGTAGAAAATAATAAAGCTGTCGGAAT
>JAUMDQ010000061.1:0-3137 GCA_032121715.1 Flavobacterium sp. | reverse complement strand
CATATTTTTGAATGCCTTTTTTAAAGAAATTCATATTGTCACCACCATTAGATAAATAATCATTGGTTCCGACATAATAAATGGTCTCTTTTTCAACAGGTTTTCCTTGAACTAATATGTTTTTAGGAATATTGTTTTTTCCAATAGTAAATGTTAATCCAGCTAAAGGGTGTGGTTTTTTTTCAGCGATAAAATAATCAACCATTTCAAGAATTTGTTCTCCTTTTAACGCAATCACAACCAAACTATTTTCAAAAGGCATAATTTCAAATGCGGTTCTCGCAGTTACATTTCCTTTTGGAAGTATAGCACGAATTCCTCCGCTATTGAGCAAGCAGATATCTATATTCTTTTTTTCTCTGGCTTGAAATACAATGTTTCCTCTCATTACGGTAACATCAGCCATCAAATTCCCAATTGTAGTTTGCCATTTGCCTGTACTTTTGTCTAATGTTTCTGGGCAATAAGCAAGAACGCTGTCGAGATCTTTATTGATGTGTTCTCGAAAGGGTTTGATGAAATTTTCAATTTCAGGCACTTGGATTTCCTTTTCGGTGATTGGAATTCGTTTGCCTTCTATCTTAGTAACGTAGTAATTTTGTTTGCTGCAAGAGGCAACAAAAAAAAATGTTAAGAATATAACAAAAAGTTTAGAAACGTCGTTATACTTTTTTAGATTTACCATTTTAAATGCGACTTAATTAATTAATTTTGTAATCAAGTAAAAGTAATATGTTTTTGAATTATATAAAGGATTTTTTTGTAAAAAAAACATTAAAAAAAAGCTTTCAAAATTTAAAAAATATTGAGTCAGTTACTGTCGTAAAAACAATTGGTATCGTGGTTGATGCCAAGCGTTTTGAAGAGACTGAATTGTTGATTAAAGAGGTAATAGCCATTGGAATAGCTCCAGAAAATATAACAACAATTCTTTACAGAGATCAAGTAAATAAAATAGTAGCAAAAGCATATCCTGTATTTAATTCAGGCCAACTAAATTGGAATGGAGAAATTTCTTCAGTTGAAGTAAATGATTTTATCAATCAAAATTTTGATTTATTAATCAGTTATTACGACGTAGAAAAAGCCATTTTATTAAAAATTACTCATAGTTCAAAAGCGCAATTTAAAGTGGGTTTTTCATCAATAGATAAAAGCTTAAATCATTTTATGATAAAAACAGATGTTGAAAACTATGCGCTTTTTGTAAGTGAGCTATTCAAATATTTAAAAATATTAAACAAAATATAAATCTAATTATGCAATCATTAATAGGTACTGGTGTTGCTCTTGTAACCCCGTTTAAAGAAGATTTTTCAATTGACACAGAAGCATTAACAAGAATTGTAAATTTTTCAATCGATGGAGGAATTGAATATCTTGTTGTTTTGGGTACAACTGCGGAAAATGCTACTTTGTCTCAAGACGAAAAAGAATTAGTTATTAGTACCGTAATCGAAGCTAATAATGGTGCTCTACCATTAGTACTGGGAGTAGGAGGAAACAATACTTTAAAAGTTGTTGAAGAATTAAAAACAAGAGATTTGTCTTCATTTGCAGCGATATTGTCGGTTTCACCATATTATAACAAACCCACTCAAGAAGGGATTTACCAGCATTTTAAAGCAGTTGCTGAAGCGTCTCCAATTCCAGTTATTTTATATAATGTACCAGGAAGAACAGCTAGTAATATGTTGCCTTCAACAGTGATACGTTTGGCTAATAATTTTAAAAATATTGTAGCAATAAAAGAAGCTGCAGGTGATATAGTTCAAGCGATGCAATTGTTGAAAAACAAACCAAAAGATTTTTTGGTAATTTCAGGTGATGATATGATTGCTTTGCCAATGGTTTTAGCTGGAGGTGCAGGCGTTATCTCAGTAATTGGGCAAGGTTTTCCTAAAGAATTTTCTGAAATGATTCGATTAGGATTGAATCGTAAAGTAGATGAAGCATTCAAATCTCAATACCTTTTAGCAGATTGTATCGATATGATTTTTGAACAAGGAAATCCTGCAGGAATCAAACAAGTGTTTCTATCACTGGGAATCTCTGAAAACACAGTGCGTTTGCCACTCGTAAAAGTAGATGATTCACTAGCAGAAAGAATTGATCAATTTGTCAAAAAAGTGAATAAACAAGGGTAAAAAAAGAGTCTTTTTTTAAACAAAAAATATATTTTGAAGTCGCTAAATTAATAACTAAATTTGCCACCGAAACTTCGGTATGATTTTATGGGTTGTTTCTGCCAAGAAATCATAAAAAAAGTAAAAAAATGAAAAAAATAATATCTCTATTGCTTCTTGTAGCTCTATTCAGTTCTTGTAACGAATACCAAAAAGCATTAAAATCCGAAGATGTCGCTGTTAAATTCGAAATGGCAACTAAATTATATGAAGCTGAGAAATATTCTAAAGCGATTCGAATTTTTGAACAAATTGCTCCAGCGTACAGAGGGAAGCCTCAAGCGGAAAAATTATTTTACATGTTTTCTCAATCGTATTACAAAACAAAACAATATTATTTAGCCGGTTATCAATTTGAGAGTTTTGTTTCAGGATATCCAAAAAGTGAAAAATTAGAAGAAGCTGCTTATTTAGGTGCAAAAAGCTATTCTATGTTGTCTCCGATTTACAGTTTAGATCAAACAGATACAAATAAGGCCTTAGATAAATTACAAGCATTTATTGATAATTATCCAAATTCACAGTACCAAGCAGAAGCAAATGCATCTGTTAAGGTATTGAGTGAAAAAATTGAGAAAAAAGTATTTGAAAATGCTAAAGGGTACAATACAATTTCTGATTACAAATCGGCGATTGTGGCTTTAGATAACTTTGTTGCTGATTATCCTGGAACACCGTTCAAAGAAGATGCTTTGTATTACAAGTTAGATTCAGCTTATCAGTTGGCTATAAATAGTGTTCCTTCAAAAATGGAAGAGCGATTAAATGTTGCAAAAACAGCACAATTGAATTTGATTAAATTTAAAGCGGATACTAAATACAAGCAAGTAGCAAACGAAATGTTAGCTCGAATAGATAAAGATTTACAAAAATTTACTAAATAAATAAAGTCATGGATTTAAAAAAGACGAATGCTCCAGTAAATACAATAACATACAACAAAACTGTTAT
>JAUMDQ010000060.1:0-5214 GCA_032121715.1 Flavobacterium sp. | reverse complement strand
AGTCTAAAATTTCTACCTAGGAACATATAAATTTATAACTATCCTGGTTTTTTTATTTGAGTTGATTAGACAAAAGGAGCTTTCAAGCGAACGAATTCCCACTACAAATAAAATTTAAAACCATACTTTATGTTACACGCCATTCCATTAGAAAATATCTTGTTTTTAGAGATTGAAACCGTTCCAGAATCAGAAAATTTTAGTGATTTAGACCAAGATTTTCAAGAACTATTCGCCCTTAAAACACAATACCAAAGAAAAGAGGAAATTACCCCAGAAGAATTTTATGAAAGAGCCGGAATTTGGGCTGAATTTGGTAAAATTGTTTGTATTTCTGTTGGCTATTTTACTCAGAAACAAGGAGAAAGACAATTTAGAGTCACTACTTTTCAAGGTGATGAAGAACGCTTATTAATAGAGTTTTCGAACTTAATTAACAATCATTTTAATTTACCGCAGCATGTGATGTGCGGCCATAACGTCAAAGAATTTGATTTTCCTTTTATTGCGAGACGAATGTTGATTCACGGCATTAAAATTCCTGCAAAATTAAATTTAATGGGAAAAAAACCATGGGAAGTACCGCATTTAGACACCTTAGAATTATGGAAGTTTGGCGATTATAAACATTTCACTTCTTTAAAATTATTGACGAAAGTACTAGGTGTGCCTTCGCCAAAAGATGATATTGATGGCAGTGAGGTGGCTAAAGTTTTTTATAAAGACAAAGACATTGATAGAATTGCTACTTATTGCGAAAAAGATGTAATTGCTGTTGCGCAAATTATTTTAAAATTACGTCTTCAAAAATTATTAGTAGAAGATGAAATTTTAAAAGTTTAATTCATAAAAAAAACCACGTGAAAACGTGGTTTTTTAATATATATAGTTTTTTTGTTTTAGTTTCCTGCTAATGAGTTTGTGCTAAATTTTTTCACATCTGCAACTGCATTTTCTGTATAAACTACAGCGTTTAATGTTTTAGTTGAGTAAAAATTCCAAAGACCAGTTTTTTTACCTTGTTCAAAAGAACCTTCTGAAACTAAGTTTCCAACTTCGTCAAACGATTTCCATAAACCATCTGATTTGCCATCAACATAATTTCCTTGGTGCATCACTTTTCCATTAGAATGGTAAAAAGTAACTTTTAAAGTATTAGGAGCAATTTCTTCAGCTGTAGGTTGTACTTCTTGAGCAAAACCGAAAGAAGTTGCTAAAAATAAACCGCAAAATATAATTAAATTTTTCATCGTCGTAAGATTTAGGATTAATAATAAAGTAAAACTACAAAATGTTTTTACAATTACCAAACAAAAACTTAACAATTTCGTAACATTGGAAAAATTAACACAAAAAAATACGATTACTACATTGTAATAATCGTATTTAATTTGTTTTTTAAGTTTCTTAAAGAACTATTGAATTAAGTTTAAAGAACCTACTGTAGACCAAGCTCCAGTTACTAAAGTTGCTCCAGTTGCTGTAGAACTTGTAGTATATTGTCCTGATGGGAATGCTACTGAAAATGTAGTAGTTCCTGCTCCAAATTCTGTAGTTCCACTGTTTATTTTAACGTTAGTTAATTTAATTTTAGATCCGTTAACTTGGTTTGTGTTTGTTGATGCATCTTGAATTCTACACATTACTGCATTTGCAGTTGTATATCCTTCAATTAATATGTTAGAATATTCTCCGTTTCCTTCTTTTTTAAATTGGATAGCATCATATTCAGCAGAACCATTTTCAGTAATTGTCCCAGCAGCTCTTTTTAAAGTGATATTAGAAACTTTTGGCCAGAATGAATTGTTAACTGATTTTGCTTCAATTTCCATTCCGAAATTTCCAGTACCAACTTGGTAAGCATACCAGTTTGTATTATCTTGTCCTTTCCAACCATCTTGCCAGTCGAAAGAGTCATCATAGTTTCCGTAAGAAATTAAGTTTTTACCACTTACAGTTCCACCGTAAAATTCAAAACCATCATCAGCACCTTTGTAAGAAACTAAATTTTCTAAAACTGTTCCTGAACCTACAGAGTAGAAAGAAAATCCATTCATTTCTGAAGTTCCATCCGTAATTTTTTTACCTGCATATTCTACTCTTACATATTTTAATGAACCACCATTATGTAAAGCGTTAGTTCCACCATATGGTAAAGCTAAACCATCTTCAGAAGTTGCAGTTGTTACACTTCCAGCTCCAACAATTGGTGCGTCTCCATACATGATAATTCCTCCCCAAGATCCTGGAACTTGAGAGCTTTCTGTAAATACAACTGGTTCTCCAGCGGTACCATTTATAATTAATTTACCACCATTTTCAACAACTAGTGCATCAACACCATTTGCCACATTAGCAGTAATTGTAGAACCTGCATCAAAAGTTACAGTTGCTCCTGATTTTATTCTTACGATTCCGTTTAAAGTGTATGTACCAAAAGCATACGTTTTACTTGTAGTTACATCTCCTGAAATTTCACCTACAACCGGAGTTTTTACCGTTATAGTTTCATTGTCGTCTTCTGAACAACCTACGAATAATAAGGCTGTGAAAGCTAAGCTAAATACTAATTTTTTCATTTTGTAGTTATTTAATTGTTTGTTTTGTTTTTTATTAATTTTGATAAGCAAATTTATATTTCTTTTACTTTGAGTAGGTTAACTGATTATTATCAAATATTTAAGAATTTTTAGGAATGTAAAATATTTGTAAACAAAAAATCCTACCGAAGTAGGACTTTTTCATTGTTAGAATGTATAACTTAAACTCAAACTAAAACCAACACCTTTTTTGTATTCTTTTAATACTAAAGAACTTTCTGTAATTTCGTATTTACTATTGTTTCCTAATTCGAATCTTTGATATGGGTTTAGGATGTTATCTGCAGAAAACTTAGCACTTAAATTTTTTGTAAATTTTGAAGAATATACAAAGTCTAGTTTATGAAATGGCATTTCGTATATATGATCTAAACCAGCAGTACCAACAGCAAAAATGTTTTTACCTTTTACTCCGTAAACTAATGTTGCAGTGTTTGTAACTTTTTTTCCTAATTTGAATTCATATTTTGCATCTGCATTAACAATCCAATTTGATGCACCTTGTAATTCTCTTGAAGGACTGTTTTCTAATTTATTATCATCTGCAATTTCAACCTTAGTTTTCATTACCGAAGTATTTAATCCTATAGATACCTTGTCTAATTTATCTGAAAGGTTTGCTAAATTGAAAATGAATTCAAATTCGGCTCCATATAAATTAGCCACTTTTGAGTTTTGAAATGTTGTTATTTGAGTCGCACTTGCTTTGAAGATTCTTTCAATTGGGTCTTGAATGTTTTTTCCATAAACGGCTACAGCAACCATGTCTTTTTTGTCTGAAAAGTATTCGTATTTTAAATCTACATTTATGTTTTCTGTATCTTTTAAATCTCTATTTCCTGTTTCAACCGTTCCGTCAGGATTTACAAACTGAACTGGTAAAACCTCCATTAATACAGGTCTTGTAACAGTTTGTGATGCTGCTAAACGAATATTTGATTTTTCGTTTACTGTATATTTTGTATTAATAGATGGTAACAAGTAATTCTTTTTCTCCACATTTTTTCTGTATGGATTATCAAATGAATCTGATAATTCTCTGAAGTTTATTGTTCTTTCTGATGTTTCAAAACGAACTCCACCATTAATTTCTAATTTTTCGTTGATGTTGTAAAATAAATTTGCATAACCGGCATTTACAAATTGGTTTAATTTTACTTTATAATCACCCGTTGATTCCTCTCTTTCGAAAATTAATCCATTTTCAATATCAGATAAAATCTGACTATTAATATCATTTATTGATGTATTTACAGTATAACTTCCTAGTAAAGCCCTTGTTGAAAAGAAACGATATTTTGAGGTAATGCTATTTCTAAATGAGTTAAAACCAACTACTAATTTGTTTGATTTTCCATTGATTTCTTTCCCAAATTTATAATTGTATTCGAATAAACCACTCACATAATAGTTTCCTTTGATGCTAAAATGTTGACGGTTTAGAGTATTTCCACCGTATGAATTTTGAAAAGTACCATCAGTATTTACTTGTCCATCTAAGAATTTTCTATCTGGTAATTCATAAACCGTTTTTACAAACGAGATTCCACCTTTAACGCTGTGTTTGTCATTAGAAGTTAATTTGTAGTTAGCTAATAATTGGTTGTTAAAGTAATCAGATTGTTCAAATTGATTAGTTCTAACTAATTTATTTGGAACTGAAAATTGTTGTATGAATACACCATATTGATCTTTTATTAAACTTTCTGTAGTTCTTAAATACATTGAGTTTGCCGTAACTTGTAATCTATCTGATTTATATTTTAATCCAACTAAAGTAGATGCATTAGTTTGATAGCTGTATGATTGTGAATATAAATCATTGTTATAAGACCCTAAACCTTCTACAAATGAACGTTCTACACCTTTTCTAACTTGAAATTTATTATCACCATTTAAGGAAATAATATATGAAAACGATCTACCTTTATCAAACTTAAATTTATCTGAATGGCTAAAACTAATACTGTTGTTTATTGGCGCACCTACTTTATCTACATTCCATGAATTGTTTTTATAAGCTTCTTTATATTCTGTAGAACTTAATCTGTAAGCACCAATACTTCCATATTGAGCAGGTAATTCTCTACGGCTTTTTTGAATCCCAAAAAACCCTTGGTCGTTATTAGCCGTTTCAGAAATTAAGAAATCACCACCATTGTTTTGAGTAACATATCCGAAACCAACTGTTAATTTAGTTTGTGATGCTTGTGCTTCTGATGTTTCCACATTAATTGTGGCTCCAGCAAAATCTCCAGGAATATTTGGGTTAAATGTTTTGTAAACACTTAATACTCCAACAATATCCGTAGGAAATAAATCTAATGGAATAATTTTTTTAAACGGACTGTTCGAAGGAACTTGTAAGTCGTTAATCAATAAATTATTATATCTGTTTTCTAAACCTCTTACAAATAAACCTCTCGATTCTGCTTTTGAAATTCCAGTAACTTTAGTTAAACCAGCTTCTACGTTGCTAATTCCTTTACGATACATTTCTTGTGCACCAATACTTTGTTTAATTTCAACGGCTTTTTGTTGATCTTTCAACAATGCCGTTTCTTTGGTTTTGTTCGTAGTTCCTGTTATTACAATTCCTTCAATACTATTTGAA
>JAUMDQ010000059.1:0-3290 GCA_032121715.1 Flavobacterium sp. | reverse complement strand
AGAGTCCCGTTTTATGCGGCAGCAGCATTGTGCTTCATTAACTTCTTATATGGTTATTTTGTTTTACCAGAATCACTTCCAAAAAAAGACAGAAGAGAATTAGATTGGTCAAAAACCAACCCAATTCGTGCTATTCTAAATTTGAAAAAATATCCAAAAATTCTAGGCTTATTTATTTCAATTATGTTGGTTTATATCGGTTCGCATGCCGTTCATAGCAATTGGAGTTATTTCACGATGTACCAATTTAAATGGGACGAAAAAATGGTTGGGATTTCATTGGGAATTATCGGTTTATTAGTGGGAATTGTACAAGGTGTTTTAATCCGATGGATCAATCCGAAAATTGGGAATGAAAAAAGTATTATTTACGGATTGGTTTTATACACTTTAGGCATGTTTTTATTCGCCATCGCTACAGAAAGTTGGATGATGTTTACCTTTCTAATTCCATATTGTTTAGGAGGGATTTCTGGTCCAGCTTTACAATCGGTAATTACAGAAAATGTTCCTTCGAACGAACAAGGCGAAATCCAAGGAACCTTAACGAGTTTAATGAGTTTGACGGCCATTATTGGTCCGCCATTAATGAGTAATGTATTTTATAATTTCACCAATAAAAACGCAACCGTTCATTTTCCAGGTGCGCCTTTTGTTTTGGGTGGAATTCTGATGTTATTTAGTGCTATTATTGCTTTTTATTCGTTCAAAAAACAACGACTAATTGCAGTAGCTATTGCAGATACAAACACAGATTTGGATAATCAATAATAGCTTTTCCTTTTAGTAAAACATCGGCACCGATAATGCCATCAACAGGTTTTATTTTTTGTTGCGATAAGGCTTCGTTTACGTGAGATAAATCGAAAAGTATAAAAGTAGAAGGCAATTGCTTCCAAGAACCAATTTGGAGGTAATTGCCTTTTGATATTTTTGCTTGCATGGTTGTAGAACTCGCACTAGCAGCAAAACTTTCATAATCTTTAACTTCTAATCTGTATTTTTCAATACTTTCTATACCAATACAGGTATTGGATGCGCCAGTATCTAAAATAAAATTTCCTGCTATTCCATTTACTCTCACTTTGATTAGCAAATGTTGTGTTTTTAAAAACTTAAATTTAATTCCTTTATATTTTTTTTCTTTTAAAAACGCGGGTAAATCTTTCATTTATTTTAATTCGTTACGATATAATATTGCCAGGGTTGTAATGAAATTTCTTTTCCTTTTGAAAAGGTTATTTTTTCATTAGTCATAAAATTAGTAAAAGTTCCGCTTAATTCCAATTTAACTTTTTGATTCGTTTTAGAAAGATTGGCCACATAAATTACTTTCTTACCTTCTTTTTCTCTTTCAAAGGCTAAAATAGTAGAATCAGAAGAGGTGTTAATTCTATTGAATCCTGCTGGATTTTTCCCGCCATTTAAAGCTGGATTATTGTTTTTTAATTGCCCTAATTTCGCTCTTAATTCCCAGTCTTTTCCTTTAGTTTTTGGAATAGTATCTTTTTCAAAAAACTTCAAACTGTGTTTTAATCCGTATTCATTTCCACTATAAACCAATGGCATTCCTGGTGTTACGTAAGTTAAAGCTGTTATGGCTTCTTCTGCATTTCCTAATCGACTTTGAATGGTTCCGTTCCAAGAATTCTCATCGTGGTTATCAACAAAATTCATTAAAATATCATTGGCTTCGTATTTTTTTCTTTTGTCAATCATATATTTATCCCAAGCTGAAACATTTTCCTTTCCTTGCGCAATTTTATTGCTCGTATGATGTCCGTCCCAACTGTATGCCATATCAAATAAATTATCTTTTAATAATTCAGGTTCCCAAGCTTCCGCTAACATGAAAATATTTTTTTCTTTACGTAATTCTGGAATCGCTTGTTGCCAAAAATCGGTTGGCACATTTCCAGCTACATCACAACGAAAACCGTCAATTCCTTCTTTTTGAATCCAATATTTCATGTCGGAAGTCATTTCTTTACGAAGTGCTTGATTGTCGTAATTTAAATCGGCTACATCTGTCCAACCCCAAGTTTTTCCTGTTTCTGGATTGATCGGATCGATAATTTCACCTTTTTCATTTTTTGTATAAAATTCTGGATGTTCTTTAATCCAAACGTGATCCCAACCGGTGTGATTCGGTACCCAATCTAAAATCACATAAATGCCATTAGCATGAGCGGTTTTGACTAATTTTCTAAAATCGTCCATCGAGCCGAATTCTGGATTTACTTTTTTGAAATCAGAAACTGCATAATAACTTCCTAAATATTTATGTTGTTCAGCTGCTGGCATTTCTGAGGCGAATTTACTATTATCACCACCTGTTGCTTTTCTTTTGATTTGCGAAATAGGAAAAATCGGCATCACCCAAATTACTTTTACACCCAATTGTTTCAAATTTGGAATATCTTTCGTAAACGCATTGAACGAACCTTCTGGCGAATATTGACGAATGTTCACTTCGTAAATCACCGCATTTTCTAAACTGCTATCTGTTAAATGATAACCTTCAGGTGGCAAATTTACTATTTGTGGCTGTGAGGTTTTACAACTAAATAATGTTGAAATGATTAATCCTGATAAAAGAATCTTCTTCATGTTTATTTTTTTAATTCTAAGATTAAACTCGATTTTCCTTCAATGGTAAGTTCCGATTTTAAATCGAAATTCATTTCTGAAATAATGTCTTTTCCGTTTGAATAAGAACCTAAACTTTCTTGAAATCTATCTAATTTTAAAGTTTGTTTGTCTTTGCTATTGTTCACCACCACCATTACACTTTCATTGTCGTTATAACGAAAATACACATACACATTATTTTCTGGAAGATAATGCATTAATTTTCCGTTGTGAATAACGGATTTCGATTTTCTCCAATTGAAAACTTTTGAAGTGAAATCGAAATATTTAGCTTGTTCGGCTGTTCTTCCAGATGTAGAAAAAGCATTGTTATTATCAGAAGCCCATCCACCAGGAAAATCTTGACGAATGTCTGCATCACCTTTACCTTTATCACCAGCCATTCCAATTTCTGAACCGTAATACAATTGAGGAATGCCTCGCATCGTAGCTAAAATAGTCATCGCCATTTTATACTTACTTACGTCGTTTTTATAATTTTGATTGAATCGACCTGTATCGTGATTTTCAGCAAAAATTAATAGATTATTTGGGTTATCGTATAGAAAATCGTTTACGAAATTCTCATAAAACTTAATCATTCCATCGTTCCAACTTGGGTTGTCTTCGTTAAAAACATTTCCAAAAGCATCGTGTAA
>JAUMDQ010000058.1:0-3575 GCA_032121715.1 Flavobacterium sp. | reverse complement strand
CCGAAAGCGAATACCTAAGCAAACCCGAAATCGAAAAGAAAATCCGCGACAAACGCAAACTCATGGAAAAAGCCGCCAAAGAATTAGACTTCATGCAAGCCGCCAAATTCAGAGATGAGATTAAGGAATTGCAAGAGAAGTTGTAGGGATTTTTTGAAGCAAGAAACATCAGCTTTCAATACACTAACTCACGCGTGTTCCACTATATCTTTTGTTTTGTTCCTTTTTTAATAAAGCAACAAAACAAAAGGATGCCGTTCCACCCACGGCTAAAACTCAACATACTGATTTTATAAGAAAAGTATTATTTTAAGTAATTAATTAATATATTTGAAAAATGCTATTTTATAGCGAGTACACCCAAGTTATAAGTAATGGTGGCGGACAATAATATGGAAAATAATTATTTTAAAGATTACAAAGTATTCATTGCGAGTGACGTAAGCGAACGTGACGGAGTTGGCATTGAAATTCATAAAGAAGATAAAATATTGATTGAAATATTTAGAGATGACACAAATAAAAATTTTACTATTTCTTGTCTTGAAATAGATTTGCCATTGGAGTTTGTGGAAAAAGCAATAGAATTGTTCAGAAAGGAGATTTCACAAGATTTTATTAACTATGACAAATTAGAATAAAACACGATAGCGCGGATTTGCAATCCGTGCTCTTACTTACCATAAAATTCTATGAAAAAATTCATTTTATTAAGCATTACAATAAATGTACTTATAATATTTCTACTGACATTGTTTGTAATTCTTCCACGTTGGTATTTCGGATTAGGATCAGGTCCACAAATGTTTATGGAAATTTCAATTCCAATTATTATCATCATTCAAATAGCCGCTTCACTTGTACAAAATAAAAAATTCAATAGTAATGTTATAATCGGAATTTTACCAATTATTATTCCAATTTGGTATTATTTTTACGTGGTTAAGCCTTTGATTATTGCTTACATGTAAAGAAAAAGCTAAAGGAATTTTAATATATTTGAAAAGCGACACACAAGTTAGCAAAAACACCTCAACACAATGATAAACTTATTCAAAAGCAAAGAAAATATATGGAAAAGCTTTTCCAAACAATCTGGTGGAACTTTTTTTGAAGGTGAATACGGAATGTTAGACGGAACAATAGTTTCCTATAAAAACTGGAAAATTGTTTTTGACTACTATGATTTGTATTCTGGAAAATTTAATGAAAGATTTACCAGAGTTTTTGTTCCAATAGTTTCTCTCGATGATTTTAGATTTGAAATTTATAATAATGGAATCATTCGTTCAATCGAAAAATTTTTTGGAGCTCAGGATATTGAAATCGGGATAAAAGAATTTGATAAAAGATTCATCTTGAAATCGAACAATGGATTTAAATTGAAAAAACTGCTTCTAAATCCTCAAATACGACAATTACTAGAATTTCAAAAAGAAGTAAATTTTGAAATTTCTAATTATAAAGGAATATGGGAAAAAGAAAGCCAAGAACTTGAACTCTCTTTTTTCTTAAAAGGTGAGGTAAAATCAATTGAAACTCTAAATTTTCTTTTAGAGTTATTTAAACTTGTTTTAGACAATTTAGCAGAAAATCATTCAATCGAAAGTAAAACCCGATAGCGCGGATTTGCAATCCGTGCTCGTTCCAATATTAATTCGATAAATCTGTGTAATTCGCGGCAACTATTCTTCCAACTTTTCCCTTATCCCTTAAAACTTTTCCCTTTTCACAACTCACCAAAAATTCGTAAATTTATATCCTTTAAATTCCATCATCATGAAAAAATTACAATACAAAATAAAAATCAATACTCCTGCTGCTCAAGTTTATGATTGCATGCTTGGCATCAGTCAAAAAGCTACTTACGAACAATGGACTGCTACATTTAACCCAACCTGTACTTATGAAGGAAGTTGGGAAAAAGGAAGCAAAATTCTATTTCTTGGCGTGGATGAAAATGGTGAAAAAGGCGGCATGGTTTCTACAATAATTGAAAACAAACCCAATCATTTTGTGACAATTCAACATAAAGGACTTGTTCAAGGCAATTCAGAAATTACAGAAGGACCAGAAGTAGAAAAATGGGCTAACGGATTAGAAAACTACACTTTCGAAGAAAATAACGGAACCACAATCCTTACGGTCGACTTAGACACTGACGAAGATTTCATAGAATACATGAACGAAACCTATCCAAAAGCATTAAATAAATTGAAAGAAATTTGCGAAAAATAAACCTGTTAGCGTTAGAAATTCTTCCAGCTTCCAACTTTAAAACAAAAAAATTTTTTCTTAAATTTATATTCTCAAAAAACAAAGTATCATGGAAAATAATAGTGTGTCGTTACACCGAGTGGTAACGGCTTCTCCCGAAAAGGTATATCGTGCATTCACCGACGCCAACGCCATGGCATCATGGATTCCTCCTTATGGTTTTTTATGTGAAGTGCATAATATGAATGTGAAAATTGGTGGCTTTTTCAGAATGTCATTTATCAACTTTTCTACTGGCAACAAACATTCTTTTGGTGGTGAATACCTAGATATTAAACCCAATGAATTTATCAAATATTCCGACAAATTTGATGACCCCAACTTACCTGGCGAAATGACCACTTCCGTTTGGTTGAAAAAAGTGTCTTGCGGTACAGAAATTAAAATCCTTCAAGAAAATATTCCTGCTATGATTCCTACAGAAATGTGCTACTTAGGTTGGCAAGAATCGTTAGAAAAATTAAAAAAATTAGTGGAACCAGAAATTCCAGATGGTGCATAATTAATCACAACGTTTGTCACCCTGAAAGGGTCTCACACAATACATTTCACGCAAGACAAATAAATTAAAAATTATACGCCAAAATCAATGATTGAATTCACAGAAGGAATTTATAATTTCTACGTTTACATAATTACAAACAAAGCTAAAACTGTTCTTTATACTGGAATGACTAATAATATCAGAAGAAGATTACAAGAACATAAAGAAAAACTAAATCCAAATTGTTTTACAGCAAAATATAATGTTGAATTTTTACTTCATTACGAACATTATGGTTGGGTACAAGAGTTTAATCCGAATTTAGATTTTTTAAATGATAGATTTTGATTTGACTTGTGTGAGATGTTTTCAGCATGACAAGATTGGGGTAGTTTGCGCTGAATTTTACACAACGTTTTTCCTATATAAATCAACAATTTAACAAAGTTAAAGCAACTCAGACAAAACAGTTCCATGATTTGTCTTACAACCTATTCCAAAGACATCTATAGCAATACCATTTAGATTTCTTGCAATACCAAAGAGAAAACTCGCTTCTACTCTGAGAAAACTCCTTACCGTACGAAGAAAACTCCATACAGTACGAAGAAAACTACCGACCGCACGAAGAAAACTCCTAACCGCACGAGGAAAACTCCTAACTGCACGAAGAAAACTCCTAACCTCACGAAGAAAACTCCTAACTGCACGAGGAAAACTCCTAACTGCTCGAAGAAAACTCTTAACCGTAAGAAGAAAACTGCTAACCGCACGAAGAAAACTCCTAACCGCACGAAGAAAACTCCTTACTGCA
>JAUMDQ010000057.1:0-3723 GCA_032121715.1 Flavobacterium sp. | reverse complement strand
AATCAACTCTTTCAAAAAGGTTTCATTCTGAAATTTAACAGCATATTGAACCAATTTTCGAATACTTATAGTTCCGAAACGCAAGTGAATGCCAATTAATGAAGTTCCGTTTTTTAAAGCCGGAAAATTTCTTGTGGCTTCGTATTCTGAAACTAATTTTTCTGAAATATTATATTCTGGCAATTGAATACTAGTTTTCTCGAAACCAATATCTTGTAACGATAAAAAAGGGTAGGAGTGTTGTGTAATTTTATCTAATAATCTTTCAGAAGGATAATTAACTAATTTAGTTTCTTTTAATTTCGCTTTCCATTTATTAGAATACGGTGTGTAAACTACATAAGGTAAACCATCATCTTTAGTAATTTCTGATTTTTCGAAAATGACTTGATCTTTACACGTTTTAAATTCAATTTTATACTGTTTGAATAAATCATTTAAAGCCAAATCTCTTTTTCGAGCATAAGGTTCGTAATCATGATTGGTATAAACGTAAGAGATTTTATTTTCAGCTATTAACTTTTCATATATTTCTAGTGGTTTCCCATAAAAAACAGCTAACGACTTATTAACTTTTGCTAATTCGTTATTTATTTTTTCTAATTGGTTGTGAATAAAAGTAACACGCGCATCATTTTTTTCTAAATATTGTAAAATAGTTTCATCAAAAATAAATATAGGCAAAACAGCTTCATTTTCTTGCAAAGCATGAAACAAAGCAGTATTATCCTCTAAACGTAAATCTCTTCTAAACCAAAAAACTGTCATCTTTATTTAAATTCTCCAAAAAGTTCAATTAATTTCTTTCTTCTGTATTCAAATATCTCATTTAATTTTGGCTTCACTATGAAAGGATGAACCAATTGTCCTAAAATTCCCATTGGAACTTTATAATCAATACTATCTTCCATTTCCACACCACCTGGAATTTCCTTGATAAAATGTTTGTGATGCCATAAAGAATAAGGTCCAAAACGTTGCTCATCAACAAAATATTCACCATCAACAACATGTGTTATTTCTGTAACCCATTTTGTTTTAATTCCTAAAACTGGCGTGACTATATATTGAATTATTTGTCCGGCAAACATTGGTCGATCTGCACCACTTAAAATATCAAAACTCATATATTCTGGAGTTATCGCTTTTAAGTTTTTTGGACTCGATAAAAATTCCCATGCTTGTTCTTTTGTAATGGGTAAGTTCTGTTTGGTATGAATATTGTATATTTTCATTTGTCAATTTATTTCTTGCAAATATACGATTGTTTAATCTTTTTTAATAAAAATTAAACAAAATAATTTATTTTATATTTTTATTAACTTTATATATTCATTAATTGCTTTAATTTAGCAAAAAAAAGATACCTATGAAAAGATTTATTGTTTTAAGTTTATTATTAATTACTGGAATTTCTTCTGCTCAAATCTCTATTCCACAAGCGAGTCCGATTTCAAAAGTAGATCAAACAGTAGGTTTAACTCAAATTAGAGTGGATTATCACAGACCGAGCGCAAAGGGAAGAGCGGTTTATGGTGAATTAGTTCCTTATGGGAAAAATTGGAGAACTGGTGCTAACGAAAATACAACGATTACTTTTTCACAAGATGTAATTATTGATGGGAAACCTTTAGTACAAGGAACGTATGCATTATATACGACTCCAAAAGCAGATTCTTGGGATATTATTTTTTATAAAGAAACAGGAAATTGGGGTTTACCAGAAGAATGGAAAGAAGATAAAGTAGCTTTAAAAACTTCTGCAAAACCAGAAAGTTTAAACAGATTAGTTGAAACTTTTACCATTTCGTTTAATAATGTAACAACCGAATCAGCTAATTTAGAATTGTCTTGGGAAAAGACATTAGTTTCTATAAAGATTGATGTTCCTACTCAAAAAATAGTTTTAAAAACTATTGAAGATACTATGGATGGACCATCAGCAAATGAATATTATACGTGTTCTCAATACTATTATCAATCTAATACAGACTTAAATAAAGCTTTAACTTGGATTAATCAAGGAATTGCCTTATCTGGTGATAAAGTTCCGTTTTGGTACAACAGATTGAAATCGTTAATTCAATATAAATTAGGTGATAAAAAAGGTGCGATTGAAAGTGCTAAGTTATCTTTAGCTGGAGCAACCGCTGAGAAAAACGAAGATTACATCAAACAAAATAAAGATAGTATTGAATTGTGGTCTAAAAAATAATTCGTAACTTTATGTAATAAAATGGCTGTCTAAATACTATTGAAAACTAATGGTCAGAGATTCTGGATTAACTTCAGAATAGACGGGTTTTCGAAACTTTTTAGACAGCCTATTTTTTTATATCGTTTTTAAACTTTCAATAAAAATATCAATTTCTTCTTTCGTATTGTAATGACTAAACGAAATTCTCAAGGAAGGTTTCTTAATATTTTCTTCTGATAAAAATTCAGCTAAAACGTGTGAAGGCTTAATACTACCACTTTGACAAGCACTTCCTCTAGAAACTGCAATTCCTTTCATATCTAAATTAAATAAAATCATAGCCGTTTTTTCTTCTGAAAAAGGCAATAATACATTTAGAATATTGTAAAATGTGTTTTCTCCGTTTATAATAATTCCTTCAAAATTAGCTTGTAGTTGTGAAATGCAATATTCTTTTAATTCCTTAATATATTCCGTTTCTTCAATTAAATATTCGTTGGCTAAATCGAAAGCTTTTGCAATACCAGCAATTTGATGAACAGCTTCAGTTCCAGCACGTAAGCCTTTTTCTTGCTCACCACCAAATAACATGGGTTGGATGATTCTGTTCCTTCTAATAAAAGCAAAACCAATTCCTTTTGGACCATGAAATTTATGAGCACTTGCCACTAAGAAATCTAATGGCGTTTCTTGCAAATCAATTTTAATTTTTCCGATAGATTGCACAGTATCACAATGAAAAATAGCATTGTATTTTTGGCAAATTCCTGTAACCCGGTTTAAGTCTATAACTGTTCCAATTTCGTTATTAACGTGCATTAAAGTCACTAAAGTTGGAATTTCGTCATTCAATTTTCTTTCAAAATCAAATAAATCTAAATTTCCATTGGGTAAAATATTAATATATTCTACTTCAACTCCAAACTCTTTTTGCAAATTTAAAACCGTATATAAAGTTGCGTGATGTTCAATTTTACTGGTAACAATCTTTTTAATTCCATTGTTTTTAACCATTTCACGCAAAATCCAATTGGTTCCTTCCGTGGCATTGGCAGTAAAAATAATTTCTTGAGCGGAACAATTTAAATGCTTTGCAATTGTTTTTCGAGACGTTTCTAAAATAGATTTTGAACTTCTTCCAAAACTATGTGTTGAGGATGGATTTCCAAAATCGTGTTGCAAAACATCAATCATTGTGTGAATAACTTCAGGGCGTAAAGGTGTTGTTGCGGCGTTATCTAAATATATTTTTTTCATTAAATTAATTTTGTTTGATGTAAATTTCCATAGCTCCTAATCCGTATTTACCGTAACTAGCTTCTTGAATCACTATATTTTCGTAGCGTTTTAATAAATATTCTAATTCAGATTTTAAAACGCCATCGCCAACTCCGTGAATTAAAACTACACGATTATATCGTTTAGAAATAGCAAAATCCATAGCACGTTTGGCTTCTTCAAGTTGAATGTTTAGTTTATCGAAGTTAGTTAAATTCTGGTTTCTTCCTGTAATTATTTTTTCTAAA
>JAUMDQ010000056.1:0-5090 GCA_032121715.1 Flavobacterium sp. | reverse complement strand
GATTCCACTTCTAATGTATAATCGCCATTTTTAATGTTTTTAAAATAACCTACAGCAAATTGATCTAAAATTTGAGGTTTTAAGAAGTTGTCACTTGGCGTCCAAATGTCTAATGGAGTAGGCGATTGTGTATTCGAAATCAAATGTAAATACTGGCTCATTCTGTTGTAACTTGCTTTTACGGATTGTTTGTCGTTTATGGTGTAAGCAATTGCAACACGAGGTTCTAAATTGTCAAAACTTGCAATGGTTTCATTTTTACCGTAATATTTCGTGTCAATTGGAGTGGCTTTTTCGTAAATTCCTAAATCTGCATCGTAAGTTACGGGTTGATTATTGGCATAAATATTTACAGTTTCTTCACCTAAACGATAAAACATACTGTATCTTAATCCGTAATTGATAGAAAATTTATCGGTTAATTTTTGCTCGGCATCGATATAAAAAGCAGGTTCGAAAGCGTGTTTTTTTGCTAATTGACGTTCGTTAATTCCAGATTCTGAATCAATTGGTTCAATTCTTCCTGGATTGAAATTGTAATAAATTGCATTTGCACCATAAAACAATTTGAAATTATCTGATAAATAATGTTTGAAATCGTATTTGAAGTTATAGTTTTTAATTCCGCTTTCCCAATTAAAACCAATGAAATCTAGAGTCAATCCGTAGTAATAATCACTATAAATGAAGGAAGCGTTTGAAAATAATTTATCGTTAAATAAATGATTCCAACGTACATTTAAAACCGAATTTCCGTAGGTGTTTATGAATTGTTTGTTCAAACTAAAAACATCTCTACCAAAATATCCTGAGACAAATAAATTGTTGTTTTCGTTTAGTTTGTAATTGATTTTGGTGTTTAAATCGTAAAAATAGGCGGTATTGTCATTGTCCGATAATTTTAAAAACAGATGCGCATAACTGCTTCTTCCAGCAACTAAAAACGAACCTTTGTCTTTTACGATTGGGCCTTCAGCTAAAATTCTACTCGAAATTAATCCGATTCCGCCCGTCATTCCGAATTTTTTACTATTCCCTTCTTTCTGATAAATATCTAAAACAGAAGCTACTCTTCCACCAAATCGCGCTGGAATTCCACCTTTGTATAATTTTAAATCTTTAATCGCATCTGCATTAAAAACCGAGAAAAAACCAAATAAATGTGAAGAATTATAAATAGTTGCTTCGTCTAATAAAATTAAATTTTGATCGGCAGCACCACCACGAACATTAAAACCCGATTGTCCTTCACCTGCATTGGTCACACCAGGTAAAGTTAAGATAGATTTTATTACATCTACTTCACCTAAAATCGCGGGCATGGCTTTTATTTGTGCGATTGTTAGCTTGTTGACGCTCATTTCTGGTTTGTCAATTTGTAGTTTTTTTGAATTTCCTACTACAATAACTTGTTCAATTTCATTATTTTTCTCCGTTAAAATGAAATCTTTTTTAGTGTTGGTATCTAAATTAATCGTTTCAGAAAATCCTGCATAACTCAAAGAATTAATTTGAATGGTGTATTCTCCTTTTGGTAAAGAAATAGAATAAAATCCGTATTCGTTGGTTAACGAAGTTCGAGTAATAGTGCTGTTTTCAAATGAGATGGTAACTCCAATTAAAGTTTCGTTCGATTTTTGATCTTTAACAATTCCGCTTAAAGTAACTTTTTCTTGCGAAAAAGATGATGTTATAAATAAGGAGAATAGGAAGATGAGAAAATGTGCTTTTTTCATTATGATTTGTTTCAGAATTTGACGCAAATTTCGCACAAATGTTACGAAACAAGTGTTAAGTTGTAGTTAATAAAAAAGGCGATAAAAAATTAATTTACATCGCCTTTAAATATTTAAATAAACAAAAATTACATTTTATTTATAATGGCATTTAATGTTGCGCTTGGTCGCATTGCTGCGTTTAACAAGTCTTCATTTGGTTGGTAATACCCGCCAATTTCTTGTTTTTTTCCTTGTGCTTCAATTAATTCTGCATCAATTTTTGCTTCATTTGCTGTCATTTCTGCTGCAATAGGAGTGAAGTACGCTTTTAATTCTGCGTTTTTATCTTGAGCAGCTAATGCTTGAGCCCAATATAATGCAATGTAAAAGTGAGAACCTCTGTTGTCTAATTGTCCAATTTTACGAGCAGGAGATTTGTCATTCGCTAAGAATTTTTCTGTAGCTTGATCAAGAGTTTCAGATAAAACTAACGCTTTTTCATTATTTAAAGATTGCCCTAAATGTTCTAAAGAAACACCTAAAGCTAAAATTTCACC
The DNA here is from genome assembly GCA_032121715.1 of Flavobacterium sp. GTDB lineage: Bacteria > Bacteroidota > Bacteroidia > Flavobacteriales > Flavobacteriaceae > Flavobacterium. The sequence goes on along the minus strand of JAUMDQ010000056.1, from coordinate 2,815 downwards.
TAATGAATCCCAACGTAAATAACCTTCTTCAACAAATTGATCTACGTGTTTTGGAGCTGATCCACCAGCACCAGTTTCGAACAATCCACCACCGTTCATTAATGGAACAATTGAAAGCATTTTTGCAGAAGTTCCTAATTCTAAAATTGGGAATAAATCTGTTAAATAATCACGTAAAACGTTTCCAGAAACAGAAATGGTATCTTTTCCTTCTCTAATTCTTTTTAACGTTTCTGACATGGCATCTTTTACATCTAAAATTCTGATGTCTAAGCCAGTTGTATCGTAGTTTTTTAAGTATTTTTCAACTTTTTTGATGATTTCTCTATCGTGAGCTCTGTCTTTATCTAACCAGAAAATTGCAGGAGTGTTAGATAATCTTGCTCTGTTTACGGCTAATTTAACCCAATCTTGAATTGGTGCATCTTTAGTTTGACACATTCTGAAAATATCACCAGCTTCTACTTTTTGAGAAAGTAAAGTCACACCGTTTTCATTCTCCACTTTTACTATTCCAGCTGCTGACAATTGGAAAGTTTTGTCGTGTGAACCATATTCTTCAGCTTTTTGAGCCATTAATCCGACATTTGGTACAGAACCCATTGTTCTTGGATCTAAAGCGCCATGTTTTTTCATATCATCAATAACTGCAGAATAAAAACCTGCATAGCAACGATCTGGAATGATTGTAATGGTATCTTCTTCTTTTCCTTCAGTATTCCACATTTTTCCACCGTTTCTTGCTAAGGCTGCCATAGAAGCATCTACAATAATGTCAGAAGAAACGTGAAAATTAGTAATTCCTTTATCAGAATTTACCATTGCCACTTTTGGTCCGTTAGTTAATGCGTTTGCAAGGTCTTGTTTGATAGCTTCTTCTTCCGGAATTCCAGCTATTTTATTGTATAAATCTTGTAAACCATTGTTTGGATGAATGTCTAATGATTTGAATAAGTTCGCATATTTTGTATATACTTCTTCAAAATATGTTTCTACGATGGCTCCAAAAATAATTGGATCAGAAATTTTCATCATCGTTGCTTTCAAGTGTGCAGAAAGCATCACGTTTTTTTCTTTTGCGTAAGCGATTGTTTTTTTAGTGAATTCTTTTAAAGCTTTTAAATTCATTACTGAACTATCAATAACTTCTCCAGCTTTTAAATTTGAAAAATCTTTTAAAACTGTTGTTGCTCCGTCATTTCCTTCAAAAACAATTCTAAATTTCGAATCATTTTCTACAGTTGTAGAAGTTTCAGTTCCATAAAAATCACCTTCATTCATGTGCGCCACTTCTGTTTTAGAATCGGCACTCCAAGTTCCCATTGAATGTGGGTTTTGTTTTGCGTAATTCTTAACAGCTTTTGGAGCACGTCTGTCAGAGTTTCCTTCACGTAAAACCGGATTTACAGCAGAACCTAAAACTTTTGTGGATCTTCAGTGAAATTTGGAATCGCATAACCATGAGCTTGTAATTCTGCGATAGCATCTTTTAATTGAGGAATAGAAGCAGAAACGTTTGGTAATTTAATGATGTTTGCTTCTGGAGTAGTAGCTAATTGTCCTAATTCGGCTAAATTGTCGGCTACTTTTTGGTCGTCTTTTAAATATTCTGGGAAGTTAGATAAAATTCTTCCTGCTAAGGAAATATCTCTAGTTTCCACTTCAATATTTGCTGTTTTTGTAAAAGCTTTTATTATTGGTAAAAACGAGTGAGTTGCCAACATAGGTGCTTCATCCGTAATGGTATAAAAAATTTTTGACATGATTTATGTAGTTTGTTTGTTTCTAAAATTTTAGGTTAGCAAATATAAGAAATTCGAAGACTAAATTAAAGACTATAATACAATTAACTTGACATTTTCGAAATTGCTAATTTAAGCTCGAAAAAATACATATTTGATAATTTTGTATTGGGAAAAATAAGGATAAAAAAAAATCCCGACAAAATCGGGATTTTTTATAAGTACAAATAAAAAGATTAACCTCTTCTTTCTTTGATTTTTGCTTTTTTACCAGTAAGTTCTCTGAAGTAGTAAATTCTAGCTCTACGTACTTTACCTTTTTGGTTCATTTCAATTTTTTGTAAAGCTGGCATGTTAACTGGGAAGATACGCTCTACACCAATTGCTCCAGACATTTTACGAATTGTAAAAGTTTCAGTAGAAGAAGATCCTCTTTTTTGAATTACAACTCCTTTAAAAAACTGAGTTCTTGTTTTTTCACCCTCTTTAATTTCGTAGTACACAGTGATTGTGTCTCCAGCGCTAAAGTTAGGAAAGTCTTTTTTTGATACCATTTCGTTTTGAACGAAATCCATTAAATTTGACATAATAATATGTATAAATCATTAATTTTAAGCAACATACACGTCTATCGCCAGAGGTTAGTTAAAGTGGATGCAAAAGTAATACTATTTTTTATTTCTGCAAAACATTTATTTAAATAAAATGAATAGGATAATTACTTAATAAACTCATAAAGCAGTAAACTCTTAAACCTATAATTATTATATTTGCCCATTAAAATGAATATATGAAGTTTGATTTATTAAAAACAGATGCTCAAAGCCAAGCAAGAGCAGGACTTATTACTACTGATCATGGTGTTATTGAAACACCAATTTTTATGCCTGTTGGTACGGTTGCTTCTGTAAAAGGGGTACACCAACGCGAATTGAAAAACGATATTAATCCAGATATTATTTTAGGAAATACCTATCATTTATATTTAAGACCTAAATTAGACGTTTTAGAGAAAGCGGGTGGTTTACATAAATTTATGAATTGGGATAGAAATATTTTAACTGATTCTGGTG
>JAUMDQ010000055.1:2446-8624 GCA_032121715.1 Flavobacterium sp. | reverse complement strand
CGACAAATCGTGTCGTAAAAATTTTAGAAAATCAGAATCAGATTAAAGTGGAACAATACAGTCAAATGCTGCATTTTGTTTCGGATAATTCGACGTGTAAATCGGTTTTAATTTCGAATTATTTCGGAGAAGAAAGTGCTGAAGCTTGCGGAATTTGTTCGTATTGTACTTCTAAAAATAAATCGAAACCTAAATCTGTTTTAGAAAGTATTCAAAAGCTATTAAAAAATGGCGCATTATCTTCAAATGAAATAGAAAATACACTCACATTTTCAACAGAAGAAATTATCTTTGCCTTACAAAACTTATTAGAAAACGATGTGATATTTTTAAACACCTCAAATAAGTATCAAATTAAGTAAAACAAAAAAATCTTAGCGTCTTAGTGTCTTCGTGGCAAAACTATTCGCTTAGCAACTTACAATAACATGGAAAAATTAAGAATCGTATTTATGGGAACACCCGACTTCGCCGTTGGAATTCTCGACACCATATATAATAGTAAATTTGAAATTGCTGCTGTCATTACGGCTCCAGACAAACCAGCTGGTCGTGGACAAAAAGTATCTGTAAGCGCGGTAAAGACTTATGCTTTAGAAAAAAACTTACCTGTTTTACAACCGACGAATTTAAAAAACGAAGAATTCTTAGCGGAATTAGCGAGTTATAATGCGAATTTACAAATTGTTGTCGCTTTTAGAATGTTACCAGAAGTCGTTTGGAAAATGCCAAAACTAGGAACATTTAACCTTCATGCGTCTTTATTACCTAATTATAGAGGTGCTGCTCCTATTAACTGGGCTATCATTAATGGAGAAACCGAAACTGGTGTGACTACTTTCTTTATTGATGATAAAATTGATACTGGCGCGATGATTTTAAATAAGAAAATTGCCATCGATCCAAATGAAAATGTCGGACAATTGCACGATAAGTTAATGCATTTAGGTTGTGAAGCAGTGATTGAGACGTTAGAGCTAATTGAAAAAGGAAATGTAACCACAACGATACAAACAGAAAATTCGGATTTAAAAACAGCTTACAAACTAAATAAAGACAACTGTAAAATTGATTGGACCAAATCGGGAATCGAAATTTACAATCAAATTAGAGGCTTGTGTCCTTATCCAGCAGCTTGGACCTTTATTAAAGATGGAGAAAATGAATGGAACGTAAAAATTTACGATTCTAAATATATTGAAGACACACACACCTATACTATAGGAACAATTATTTCAGGAAAAAAAGAAATGAAGATTGCTGTAGCAAATGGATTCATACAAATCGAGAGTTTACAGTTTCCAGGAAAAAAGAAAATGCAAATTCACGAACTATTAAATGGTACACAAATTAGCTCTGAAGCCTTTGTAAAGTAACATTTTAAGTAAAAAATAACCCTCAAAAAGCCACTTTATTAACATTTAAGCCGATTTATCAACATTTTCAACAAAAATAGTAGGAAAAACTTGCACAGTTCAAGGATACGTATAAATTTGTAAAAGAAAAATATGTTTAATCAATTAAATAACTATCAATTATGAACAAATCAGAATTAATCGATGCAATGGCAGCAGCTTCAGGAATTACTAAAGCAGCAGCTAAATTAGCTTTAGAATCATTTTTAGGAAGTGTAGAAGGTACATTACAAAAAGGTGGAAGAGTTTCTTTAGTAGGTTTTGGATCATGGTCAATCTCAAAAAGAGCGGCTAGAGATGGAAGAAATCCTCAAACTGGAAAAACTATCAAAATTGCTGCTAAAAATGTAGTGAAATTTAAAGCTGGTGCTGAATTAGACGGAGCTGTAAACAAATAATATATATTTGATTTATTTAAAAAGCCTCTTCTAGTAAGGGGCTTTTTTTATGACCAATATTATCGCTTTATGAAAATATTAACATTTCATCGATTTTATTTGCTCAGTAAAATTATTTTTTTTAAATTGAATTAAAATATTTAGCTAATGATATCAATGTTACCCAAAAAAGGTTTTTTACTCGTAGCTGAACCAACAATCTCAAACGACATGTCATTTAATAGATCTGTGATTCTATTAACTGAACACACAAAAGAAGGAAGTGTAGGCTTTATTTTAAACAAACCACTATCCTATTCTATCAATGAATTGATTCCTGAAATTGATGCTAACTTTATGGTATACAATGGCGGACCCGTTGAACAAGATAATTTATACTTTTTACACAATGTTCCAGATCTAATTCCGGAAAGTGTGGAAATATCTTATGGATTATATTGGGGTGGCGATTTTGAAACCACTAAAGATTTAATTAATGAAGGTAAAATTTCTAAAGAAAATATTCGTTTTTTCTTGGGTTATAGCGGCTGGGATACCAACCAACTAGAAGATGAATTGAATGAAAATTCATGGATAATTGTGGAAAACGAACTGCAAAACAAAATTATTGGTAAAAACAGCCAAAACTTTTGGAAAGAAAAATTAAACGAAATTGGAGGCGAATACATTTATTTTTCGAACTCGCCAGAAAACCCTACGCTTAATTAATTGAGTTATTCAGTAATTCCGTTATTTCTTTAGATAATTCTGAAGTAAATTCCTTTTTTCTGTATTTTGTAATCGGTTGAATTCCAGTAATTACATTAGAAATAAACAATTCATCTGCTTTTTGCAAATCGAAAGGTGAAATACTTTTTTCAATCATTTCCATGTTTTCCATTTTGTTTACAATGGGTAAAATTTGCTTGCGCATAATTCCGTTTAAGCAACCATCTGAAGTGGGTGGTGTAATTAACTGATTACCCATTTTCATAAAAATGTTGCCATTTATCGCTTCCACAACATTTTTATCGTCATTAACTAAAAGACAATTATCAAATCCGTTTTCCTTAGCAAAAACACTTGCCACCACATTAATCATCTTATTATTGGTTTTTAAAGTGGATAATAAATGTTTTGAAACGTGAAAATCTTTGAACAACTCAACTTCATAATTGGAAGTAGAAAATGAATATTTTTCGGAAGACAATTCGGAACAAGTAATAATAAACTGCACATTATTTGAAGTGGGATTGTAAAATCCATCTGCGTCTCTAAAAACGGTAAAGCGAACTCTATTACTTACTTTATTTGTTTGTAATTCAATTAGTTTTAGAATTTCTTCTTCCATAAATTCCATGGTAAAATTCATAGGAATTTCCATCCTACAAATTCGCATCGAAGCCATTAAACGCAAATAGTGTTCTTCTAAAAATAAAATTTTAGTTCCGTTTACTTTAATAGTTTCAAAAATGGCATCACCAAAAAGAAATCCTCTATTATTTTCGATAGCAAAATTGCTAGTATCTTGTATGTTTCCGTTGAAATTAATCATAAAAAAATGCTCCCGCCTTTTGTAGCGGGAGCAAATATACTTATTTATTAAAATTAAACCGAACCAATTACGTGTTTTAAATCGGAAACTAAACTTTCCCACAATAATTTATTTTCGGGTAATTCATTTTCTTCAGAAAAGTCGGTCACAATTAATGAAACGTCATTCGTAATTTCATCTACTTGAATTTTTAGTTCAAAGAAATACTCTGTTTCTTTATTGTTTTCATCTAACCATTTAAATTTTACTTTTTCTCCAGATTTTTTCGAAGTCAATTTGGCATTTTCCTCAGAATCATCCCAAATAAACGTATAAAATTCTCCACGAGAATTTACGTTATCTGCAAACCATTCCGACAAACCAGATGGTGTAATTATATATTGATACAATAATTGTGGCGAAGAGTGGATGGGAAACTCTAGTTCATACTTAACTTTTGGCTTCATAGTTGTCTTTATAAATTTTCGGCAAAATATAAAAAAACTTTCAATTGAGGTCTTTTTTTTAAATTTATTTACAAATAAAAATTAGTTGATTTTTTTATAAATATTTTTTTGGAAAGAAAGTATTTATTTATATATTTGCACCCGCATTGAGAGATGCTAAACATATTAATGGCGAGATAGCTCAGTTGGTTAGAGCGCAGGATTCATAACCCTGAGGTCACGGGTTCAACTCCCGTTTTCGCTACAAGGTTTTAAAAATCAAAAAGTTACGATTTTAAGCGGTATTAAAGCAATTTAATACCGCTTTTTTTATGTCTAATTTATTACGATATTTGCAATGTGAACACGATTTTGAACACGATTTGAAAGAAAAGAAAAAATACTCCGAACCAAAAATATATGATGCTGATGGTGATGTATCAAAACGTTGGTATGTTTATTTTTCATTTCGAAAAACTGCTGATGGACCTCTTGAAAGATTCCCTAATAACATTTATGCCTCACAACATCTTGATAAAAAAGATAGACTTCAATGGTTAAAAACTATTCAGAGAAACTTATCTATACTTTTAAAAGATGGTTTTAATCCTTATAATCCAGAAAATAAATTTGAATTTGATAACGAGGAAAATTCAAATCAATCTATAAATGAAGCTTTTGAATTTGCTTTAAATATTAAGAAAAGTACATTAGCAGAAACTTCATATAAAGGATTAGAAGGCAGAATTCTGCGTTTTGAAAAATGGCTTAATGAAAATGGATTCAAGAATAGACTGATTACATCAGTAAATAAAAAAGTTGTTACCTCCTATTTAAATGAGATTTTAACGAATACATCTGCGAAAAACAGAAACAATACTCGAGCTGACATTAGTTCAATCTTTACTATCTTATCAGAAAATGAAATAATACATGAAAACTTTATTCATAAAATACCTGTATTAAAAAGTAATCCAGAAAAAAATAAATCCTATTCAAGTACGGAAGAAACTAAAATTTTTGATTATTTAGACCAAAACAACAAGTTATTATCGTTATACGTTAAATTCATATCATATAACTTTTTAAGACCTGTAGAGGTAAACAGAATAACCATTGGAGATATTGATTTAAATGATAAAATTTTAAAAATTAAAACCAAAACTGGATTTAAATTAAAACGAATTCCGAACGTTTTAATAGATGAAATGCCTGATATCTCAATACACAATAAAGACGCTTATTTATTTGGTAGAAAAGATTTTGGTCAATATTGGGAAGCAAATGAAACCAGCAGAAGAAATGATTACTCCGATTATTTTTTAGAAGTTAAAAAGAAATTTGGTTTAGGTAAAGATTATGGTCTTTATAGCTTTAGACATACCTTCATATCTAAGCTCTACAACACTTTTATAAAGGAAATGACACCAGAAGAGGCTGAATCAAATATAATGTCTATAACTGGACATACGAGTAAAACAGCTTTACGAAAATACTTAAGAGAAATAAATACTTATATTCCTGAGGATTATTCTAGATATTTGTAGAAGAGAATAATAAACTATAAATATTTATTTTATAATTAATAATACCATTCTCTTCATTACACTCTGTAGACTATAAAAAATCGTATTAACCGAAGGTTTGTGTTTTCATATAGTATGTTGAACATTGAGAATAAAAAAGATTTTGATCCTACTGAAATGATTATTCATAACTATAACAAAATTATACTCGAAACAGTATTCAGATTATGAGTTTAAAAAATTTAACTTTTTAAAAACTTAAACACTATATAAAAAAATACTTAGAAGAACTATAGAAGCTATAAACATTTACTATTTCGTATACTTTTATTCTGGTAAAAATAGAAGTATACAAAGACAATAAATGAGATATTTTTTTATTTTTAAATTAAAATTTCATCATTTCCATATTATGTTTAGCAAAAACTAAAAATAATAACACGGAACTATGAATTAGAATAATTTATCAACAAAATTTATTTTAATTTGTTGATTACTATTTATTCAAACAAGACTAAAAAGTCTTTTTAATTTTTAAATTTGTTTAATCGCATATTTAAAATTCTGCATCATGGATAAATTTGTAATCAAACGAAATGGTACTTACCTACCATTTGAAGCCTTCAAAATAGAAGAAGCCATTAGCAAAGCTTTTGCTAGTGTAAACGAAAGTTTAAATGCAAAAGTAATTGAAAATGTATTTCAGTTATTGAGACATCAAAACACTTGGGCTGTAGAAGAAATTCAAGATAAAATCGAAAAAACACTTTTCGAATATGGACACTACGAAGTAATGCGTTCGTTTATGCTATTTAGACATACACGAAAACTACAAAGAGAGCATGTTTTGGGTCTAAACGATGATACCACTTATGTAGAC
>JAUMDQ010000055.1:2094-2436 GCA_032121715.1 Flavobacterium sp. | reverse complement strand
CTTCATATTCTAATGCAGGCTTGGTAAACAATGTAGCAGGAAAAATCATCGCTAATTATTGGTTAGATAAAGTCTATTCTAAAGAAGAAGGGTATGCCCACAGAAATGGAGATATTCACATTCACGACTTAGATTGTTTAACAGGTTATTGTGCGGGTTGGAGTTTGCGCGTTTTATTGAATGAAGGCTTTAATGGCGTTCGTGGCAGAGTGGAAAGTCGACCTCCAAATCATTTTAGAGAAGCTTTAGGTCAAATGGCCAATTTCTTGGGTATTTTACAAAGTGAATGGGCAGGTGCTCAGGCTTTTAGTTCATTTGATACCTATTTAGCTCCTTATGTTT
>JAUMDQ010000055.1:0-2084 GCA_032121715.1 Flavobacterium sp. | reverse complement strand
CAAACATTACTTTGGATTGGGTAGTTCCTGACGATTTAAAGGAACAAATTCCAACTCGAAGTGAACAACATCTTTTCAAAGGAATTAACAATGATAACTTCTTAGTGAGAACAAAAGAAAGAGGTGTTTCAGATGTAACCGAAATGCGTTACGAACATTTTCAAAAAGAAATGAATCTCATTAACAAAGCCTATTACACGGTTATGACCGAAGGAGATGCACACGGACAACCTTTCACTTTTCCTATTCCAACAGTTAACATTACTGAAGAATTTGATTGGTACGGAGAAAATACTGATATCCTTTTTGAAAATACGGCAAAAATTGGTTCGTCTTATTTCCAGAATTTCATTGGAAGTCAATATACTTATGATGAAAACGGTAATAAAGTAGAAAATCCAAATGCTTATAAACCGAATGCTGTACGAAGCATGTGCTGCCGTTTACAACTTGACTTACGTGAATTATTAAAAAGAGGCAACGGTTTGTTTGGAAGTGCTGAAATGACAGGAAGTATTGGTGTAGTTACTATTAACATGGCACGATTAGGATATCTAAACAAAGGCAATAAAGCACAATTGTATGCCGATTTAGACCATTTACTAGAAATTTCAAAAGCGACTTTAGAGAAAAAACGTGTTTTCATTCAGGAAATGTATGATAGAGGATTGTTTCCATATACTAAACGCTATTTGCCACATTTCAGAAATCATTTTTCAACCATTGGTGTAAACGGAATCAACGAAATGATTCAAAATTTTACCGATGGAAAAGAAGATATTGTTTCTGATTACGGAATGGAATTCGCAACTGAAGTTTTGGAATACATCCGAACCAAAATGAGAACCTACCAAGAAGCAACTGGCAATTTATACAACTTAGAAGCTACACCTGCAGAAGGCACTACCTATCGCTTTGCAAAAGAAGACAATAAACGTTATGCTGATATCATTCAGGCAGGTGAAGGCGAAAATATCTACTATACGAATAGTTCACAATTACCAGTAGATTATACCGAGGATCCGTTTGAAGCTTTACTATTGCAAGACAACTTACAATGTCAATACACCGGCGGAACGGTCTTACACTTGTATATGAATGAAAAATTAAGTTCAATTGAAGCATGTCGCAATTTTGTTAAAAAAGTAATTACGAATTTCAAATTGCCTTATATAACGGTTACACCAGTTTTTAGTGTTTGCCCAAAACATGGCTATTTGAATGGAGAACACGAATACTGTCCGAAATGTGATCAAGAATTATTAGCAACCTTAAAAACAACATCTTATGCAAACACAAACGACTGAAGCCTTGCTTCAAAACAATGAAAAAAGAACCAAATGTTTGGTTTATACACGTGTAATGGGCTACCACAGACCCGTTGAAAGTTTTAATATTGGAAAGAAAGGTGAACACAAACAACGTACCCATTTTAGAGAATGTAACTCCTGATTTTTTAAACAAAAAAGTCGTTCATAGTTATACGCCTTTCACACTTCTAGATTATCCTGATAAGTCAGCGTGTATCTTGTGGTTTGCTGGATGTAATATGAAATGCGATTATTGTTATAATCCAGAAATAGTTTTCGGGAAAGGAATGTTTTCTTTTTCCGAAATCTATTCCTTTTTAAAATCTCGGAGAAATCTGTTAGATGCTGTAGTTTTTAGCGGTGGAGAATGTTTGATTCATAAAGATATTATTCAATTCATAAAATTAGTTAAAAATTTAGGCTTTTTAATTAAAGTTGATACCAATGGAAGTCAGCCTAAAGTACTTGAAAAACTGATTAAAGAACAGCTTATTGATTATGTAGCTTTGGATTTTAAAGGCACCAAAGAGAAATTTTTTGCTATTACAAAATCGGATTTTTATTCACAATTCATTTCTTGCTTTGAATTACTTCAGAATAGTTCTATTCCGTTTGAAATTCGTACTACGTATCATTCTTCTTTACTAAATCCTGATGATATTGCTTCGATGCAAAACGTTTTAGTAGAATTAGGTTACGATAAAACCTATTTCATTCAAAACTTTAGAAACTATCAAAACACCATTGCACCACTCCCCGATTCGCAATCTATTT
>JAUMDQ010000054.1:1271-3044 GCA_032121715.1 Flavobacterium sp. | reverse complement strand
AAGTTGATATCTCCGTGCGCTGCTGCACGAACGGCACCATCTTTAGGTTCATCTGTAATTGGTGGATAATGAATTGGTCTTAAAATACTATTTCCATCCGTAATATACTTGTCGAAATAAAATTCATCTAAACCGATGTGAAGTGCTAAAGCTCTTAACACATAAACACCTGTTTTTTCAATCATTTTGTAAGCTTCTTTACCTGTGCTATTGAAGTTAGGTAATTCAGCAACCGTTACATTGTCTGGGTATTCTCCTGCGTATTTTGAACCTTCTGAAACGTATTGTCCAAAATGCCAAAACTCTTTTAAATCTCCAGCTGAACGTCCTTTAGCGTGTTCTTTACCAAAAGAAACATAACCTCTTTGACCTCCAATTCCTGGAATCTCATATTTTTCTTTAGTTTCAACTGGTAAACTGAAGAAATTTCGCACTTCAGCATATAAGTTTTCAACCAATTTGTCATCTAAAAAATGACCTTTTAATGCTACGAAACCTATGTCTTCGTATGCTTTTCCGATTTCATTTACAAATTTTTGTTTACGTGCCGGGTCATCCGACAGGAAATCACGTAAGTCTACACTTGGAATTTTTTGCATTATAAAAAATTATTTGTTTTCCAACTCAGATATTGAGTCGAATTCTTACTTATACAAATATAAAAAAATATTTATTTTTTAGGTAGAATTGTTGAAAAGAAAATCACAAACAAAAGTAATTAGTTTGAAAACACGTAATTCAAGATATTAGCGCCCATTTTTAAGGCTTTTTCTCTGACATTCAATGGGTCGTTGTGAACTTCTTGACTTTCCCAACCATCACCTAAATCACATTCATAAGTGTATAAAAGAGCTAAACGGTTTTCAATGAAAATACCATAAGCCATTGGTTGTTTATTGTCGTGTTCATGGATTTTTGGTAATCCATTCGGAAAAGAATAAGGTGCTTGAAAAATTTGATGCGTTTTCGGAATTTCAATTAAATCAGTATCAGGATATAATTTTTTAATTTCTTTTCTTACATATTCATCCATTCCATAATTGTCGTCAATATGTAAAAATCCTCCAGCATTTAAGTAATTTCTTAGGTTTTGAACGTCATTATTACTGAAAACCACATTTCCGTGTCCAGTCATGTGAACAAAAGGATATAAAAATAATTCAGCGCTACCAACATCAACAGAATTTACTTTTGTATTCAATTTTGTGTTGATATTTTGATTGCAAAACTTAACTAAATTGGGTAAAGAAGTAGGATTGGCATACCAATCGCCCCCACCGGAATATTTTAAAACGGCAATGTCTTGGGAAAATCCCAAGTTCCAAACTAATAAAATTCCAAAAGCGATAAGTTTATTCATTTTTCAATACAATTGTATGGCAAGCCACTAAAGCTGCGGTTTCAGTTCTTAATCGTGTATTACCCAAAGTTACAGGAATAAAATTATTTTCTAAGGCTAATTTAATTTCTTTTGTTGAAAAATCGCCTTCCGGACCAATTAAAATGGTAACAGGTTGGTTTTTTTTGATTTCTTTTGAGAAAGATTTTTTATCCGTTTCTTCACAATGGGCAATAAATTTTTGTCCATCATTATTTTTTTTAATGAATTCTGATAGTGTTATCGCTTCATTAATCTTTGGTAAATAATATTGATTTGATTGTTTTGTTGCTGATTGAATAATTTTTTCGGCTCTATCAATTTTGAATATTTTTCTTTCCGAATGTTCGCAAATAATTGGTGTAATTTCGTGAATTCCAATTTCTGTAGCTTTC
>JAUMDQ010000054.1:0-1253 GCA_032121715.1 Flavobacterium sp. | reverse complement strand
AACCATTACATTCTGTCGTGCATTTTGGTTGGTGCAACCGCAATGTGTGTGTTAAATGAAGAAGGTTTAAAAAACTGTTCATCAATGATTTTTACTTCGCATTTTTTTTCTAATCCTAAAATAATTTCAGAAATAAATAAATAACCTAATCCGTTGGTAATATGTATTTTATGACCTTCTTGTTTACGTAAAACTTTAATAATATGTTTACTTTCTTCTTTGTCAAATGTAAACGTTTTATCTCCAGATTTTATTTCGGAATTATAGAATAATTGCATAGTTTTTAAAATTCAATTCTTGCTTTAGAAACGACTTCAGATGTACTGAAATTTTCTTCTAAAAAGTTATAATAACCTACAATTCCAATCATTGCAGCGTTGTCTGTTGTGTATTCAAATTTTGGAATATAAGTTTTCCAACCGTATTTAGATTCAGCTTCTTTTAACGTATTTCTGATTCCAGAATTCGCTGAAACTCCACCACCAATTGTAATTTGCTTTATACCTGTTTCGGCAACAGCCAATTTCAATTTATCCATTAAAATTTCAATAATGGTATATTGAATTGAAGCACAAATATCATTTAAATTTTCAGCTATAAAATTCTCGTTTTCAGCTACTTTTTTCTGAATAAAGTATAAAATATTAGTTTTTAATCCACTAAAGCTAAAATTTAACCCATCCACTTTTGGTTTCGTAAAAGGAAAGGCTTTCGGGTTACCTAATTGCGCATATTTATCAATCAATGGTCCGCCTGGATAGGGAAGTCCTAGTATTTTGGCACTTTTATCAAAAGCTTCACCAACGGCATCATCAGTTGTTTCTCCAATAATTTCTAAATCGAAAAAACTGGAGACTTTAATTATTTGTGTGTGACCTCCAGAAATAGTTAAAGCTATAAACGGAAAAGTAGGTTTGTCAAATCCTTCTTCGTCGATAAAATGAGCCAAAACATGCGCTTTCATATGATTGATAGCAATTAAAGGAATATTTAAACCTAAACTTAATTTAAAAAAACGCATAAACATACAATAAATGTAAGCTTAAAGTCTTTACCTTAGCGTCCAGGATGGGTGATCTTTTTTCGAAAATGGTACATTAATATATAATTTGATAAAAAATTTAAAACCTTAACGGAAATGATTCATTATTAAAATAGAATACATGTAAAAAAATCAAAAATAAACTTCTCAAAGATTAATTCAAATGATAAATTTTTTAGAAAATTAGTTATTACTTTACAAAAACAAGTTT
>JAUMDQ010000053.1:0-2022 GCA_032121715.1 Flavobacterium sp. | reverse complement strand
CGTTATCATGTCGGCAAGAACTATTGGAATGGAAGTACATATTTCCACACAATTGAATGTCACCAATATTGAAACGGTAAAATTCTATGCCATGTTTGCCGATACGATTGTTTTGTCTCGTGAATTGAGTTTACGACAAGTTAAAAAAATCACGGATGACATCGAAAAAGAACAAGTTAAAGGACCAAGTGGGAATTTAGTAGAAATTGAAATTTTCGGTCACGGTGCTTTGTGTATGGCGGTTTCAGGAAAATGTTATTTGAGTTTACATTCGCATAATTCTTCAGCCAATCGCGGAGCTTGTAAACAGAATTGCAGAAAAAAATATACCGTAATCGACCAAGAATCTGGTTTTGAAATTGAAGTGGATAACGAATATTTAATGTCGCCAAAAGATTTGTGCACGTTAGATTTCTTAGACCAAGTTATCGATTCTGGAATCAAAGTGCTAAAAATTGAAGGTAGAGGAAGAGCTGCAGATTACGTAGCAACAGTTATCAAAACCTATCGTGAAGCCATTGATTCTTATTACGATGGAACTTTCACAAAAGAAAAAATCAACACTTGGATGGAAACGTTGGCTACGGTTTACAATCGTGGATTTTGGAGCGGCTATTATCTCGGACAAAAATTAGGAGAATGGTCTGATAATCCAGGTTCAAGCGCCACCCAAAAGAAAGTGTATGTTGGAAAAGGAATGCATTATTTCCAAAAATCAAATATTGCCGAATTTAAAATTGAAGCTTACGACATCAAAATTGGCGATAAAATTTTAATTACCGGGCCAAGTACTGGTGCGCAAGAATTGGTTTTAGAAGAAATGTTCGTAAATGATGTAAATTCCGAAAAAGCAACAAAAGGTGATAGTTGTACGTTAAAAGTGCCTTTCAGAATTCGTTTATCGGACAAAATGTACAAAATTGTAGAAAACTAATGATCATTATTACACTTCAACGAGACAAATGTATTGGTTGTAATTATTGTGTAGAAATGGCTCCAGCACAATTTCAAATGTCTAAAAAAGATGGAAAATCAGTATTGCTAAAATCCACAAATACAAAAGGTTTTCATACATTAAAATCGCCAGATTATGCCATTTTAGAAATGTGTGAATTAGCAGAAAAAGCCTGCCCAGTAAATATTATTACGGTGAAAGAAACATAAAAAAATTTCAAAAATTCTTTATAATTAAACCTGTTGTAAGAAACAGGTTTTTTTGTTTGTAAAAACTTCAAAAAGCAAAATTATAAATTAAGGTAAAAAATGCTATCTTTACGCTCAAAAGAAATTTTGAAATCGCAGTAAAATTAATTTGTTGCGAATTAAAATATAACATTTGAAAAGTATTCCGATGAATCGGAAGATCAATATATATAATTATGGCATGTACAAGTTGTTCAACTTCCGATGGTGGTGCACCAAAGGGGTGTAAAAATAATGGGACTTGCGGCACCGATAGCTGCAACAAATTAACCGTTTTCGATTGGTTAGCAAATATGACTTTACCAGGAGGACAAGCGCCTTTTGACTGTGTTGAAGTGAGATTTAAAAACGGAAGAAAAGAATTTTTTAGAAATACCGAAAAACTAACTTTAAGTATTGGCGATGTAGTAGCTACTGAAGCTTCTTCTGGTCATGATGTTGGTTTGGTTTCTTTAACAGGGGAATTAGTTCGTGTTCAAATGAACAAGAAAAATGTAAAAGACAATGCGGAAGTTCCTAAAATTTATAGAAAAGCGACGCAAAAAGACATTGATATTTGGCATGGCGTAAGAAATAAAGAAGATGCTATTCAAGTACGTGCTCGTGAAATTGCAATTGCAATAAAATTAGAAATGAAAATTTCTGATATCGAATTTCAAGGGGATGGGTCAAAAGCGACGTTCTATTACACAGCAAATGATCGTGTCGATTTTCGTCAGTTAATTAAAGAATATGCGGGTGAATTTAAAATCCGTGTAGAAATGAAACAAGTTGGTTTCCGTCAGGAAGCAGCTCGTTTAGGCGGAATTGGTTCTTGCG
>JAUMDQ010000052.1:0-1882 GCA_032121715.1 Flavobacterium sp. | reverse complement strand
TTTTCTGTTGGTTTTTCTAGAACTAAGCCGATGCTTCGTGGTGGTATGTATTTGCATATTGAAAACGACGCTAGCTTTGTTGGTGGTGGATTTTGGGAACCTAATAACGAAGATTTATTACGAATTCGTAAAGAATTAGAATTAGATGCTTCCGATTTGAGAGAAATAATTGCTGATGAAACTTTTAAAAAATTCTTCGGAACGTTACAAGGTGAAGAATTAAAAACAGCACCAAAAAACTTTGATAAAACACATCCAAACATCGATCTAATTAGAAAAAAACAATTTTTACTGACTAGAAAATTCACAAATAAAGAAGTTTTATCACCAAATTTTAAAGAGGAAGTAATCGCCACTTTTGCAGCGATGCGACCATTTTTCAATTACATGAGCGATGTGTTAACGACTGATTTGAATGGAGAAAGTTTGTATTAATTTGGACATTTAAGCTGGCTGAACATATTCTAAATCATCCAAATTGGCTTTCGACATGAAAATTCCATAGTTGACAGAAACTTTGTTTTTCTCAATTTTTTCTATAGTTCCAATAGCTTTTCCGTCTTTCATTCGAACTCGATCTCCAACTTTTAAAACAACAACTGGTTTTTCTGGAACTAATTTGGCTTTGATTTTCTTTTCTTTTTTCTCGATACGAATTTCTTCTACCTTAACTTTGACTTCTTCAATGACTTGTTTTTCAACAACTTCTTTGATTTTTTTCTCTTTAGCAGATATTTTTTTGCGTTTCGAATTTTCAATTTCAACGACTTTTAAGAAGTCGCCAATTAAAGTCTTTTTATCTTTATTATTGAAGTATTTCTCCGCAATATCATCAATTTTTTGACCCATATAAATCAAACGCTGATTCGCATCATACAATTCCTGATAACGCTCTAATTTATCTTGAATTTTACTATTTATAGATTCCATTTTCTTGCTTTCTTCACGCGCTTTGGTTTCTTCTTCTTTCAAGGAAACAGAAGTTTTTTCCATTTTAGAACGCTCTTTTTGTAAAGTGGCTATGGTTTTATCAAATCGTACTTTTGTACCTTCAATTTTCTTCTTCGCACGATTAATTAATCCGTATGGAATTCCGTTTTTCTGTGCGACTTCAAAAGTAAACGAACTTCCTGGCTGACCTAAATGTAACTTATACATCGGTTCCAAAGATTTTTCATCGAATAACATATTGGCATTGCTGGCAAAAGGCAATTCGTTGGCTAAGATTTTTAAATTCGTATAATGTGTAGTAATGATTCCGTAAGCTTCTCGGTCGTAAAACTCTTCTAAGAAAATTTCTGCCAAAGCACCACCTAATTCTGGATCAGAACCTGTACCAAATTCGTCAATTAAAAATAAGGTTTTATCGTTACATTTTTTCAAGAAATAATTCATGTTTTTTAAACGATAACTGTAGGTACTCAAATGATTTTCAATAGATTGATTGTCTCCAATATCTGTTAAAATTCTATCAAATAAAAAGGTTTCGCTTCGTTCATGAACCGGAATTAGCATTCCACATTGCAACATTAATTGCAACAAACCAATGGTTTTTAAGGAAATGGTTTTTCCTCCAGCATTTGGTCCAGAAATCACGATAATTCTGTTATTGCTTTCTAATTCAATAGTTTGTGGGAAAGTAGGTTTGTTTTCGGCTTTGTTATTTAAAAGCAAAATAGGATGGAAGGCTTCTCTAAAAAACAAACGCTTTTCGTCATTAATTTTCGGAAGAATTCCGTTGATTCTATTCGCATATTTCGCTTTTGCGGCAATCACATCGATATCGGAAAGGAAATCTTGATATTGTGCAATTAAGTTCGCATATGGTCGTATAGTAGCAGAAAGTACACGTAAAATTCGCATAATTTCTTCACGTTCTTCA
>JAUMDQ010000051.1:0-4290 GCA_032121715.1 Flavobacterium sp. | reverse complement strand
CTTCTGGAATGGCATGAATGGTGATTTTTCTAATAGTATCAAAATAGTCTTCACTTTCTTCAAAAACTTCTTTTTTGCTGTTCTTACATGACATAAAAACAACGAACAGTAACACTACAAAAATGCAAATCTTTTTCATCATATAACAAATTTAACAAAATATGCGCGCATAATATATTTTGTCGTTAAAATACTTTTTTATACGACGAAACGCTTAAACATAACAAAATGCGTGCCAATTTCAGGAATTTCAAATGAATTACCTAACACCGAAAACCCGAAATTCAGATAAAATTTAAGGGCATTTTCCCTGGCATTAAACCATAAAATATCCGCATTTTTTGTTTCTACAAATTTACAAACTTCTTCTAAAATTAGATGACCAAAACCCAAACCTTGATATTCATTTAACACGGCCATTCCTCTTAACTGAAATTGCTTATTTTGCCTGAAATTTTCGTTTTTAACTTTAAAAACAGAAGCTACACCTACTAATTTTTTATCCTCAAATAAACCAAAATGAGTGGTCTCTTCGGCATCATCACCTAAAAAAAAGCAAGTTTCGATAGGTTTACCTTGACGTAAAACCGCACTTCTAACTGGAAAAGTATCTAAATAAGTGATTTTTTTAACTTTTATTTCATCCATAACCATTTCTAAATTAATAAATTACAACTTCATTTTCAAAAAATTATATTTTTTTACTAAAAAAACTTGCATTTAACCAGATTTTCATATTATATTTGCACTCACCAAAACAAAAAAATGCGAAAGTAGCTCAGTTGGTAGAGCGTCAGCCTTCCAAGCTGAATGTCGCGAGTTCGACCCTCGTCTTTCGCTCTAAAATTTATTGAATTACAAAATTCTACCATGCGAAAGTAGCTCAGTTGGTAGAGCGTCAGCCTTCCAAGCTGAATGTCGCGAGTTCGACCCTCGTCTTTCGCTCAAAAGCCTCAAAGTAATTTGAGGCTTTTTTTATGCACTTATTTTAAATCACTCAAATCAGATCCTGTTTCCAATTCAATTGGTTCTTTTCCTTGCTGAAATAATCTAGCAGGTAAATTTCCTTTTAACGTAATTGTTTTTCCTAAAACTTCCAACCAACTTCCTTCTCTTAATCCTAAAACCGGTTGCGGATTATAATGATGAAATTCATTAATTCTAGTTTCTCTAGTTTCTCCCATGTGTTGCGAACCTTCAATTGGATCCAAATAATGAGGATTCAAATTAAAAGACACCAAACCTAAAGTTCTAAAACTTGGCGGATAAGCAATTGGCATATCATTCGTGGTTCCCATCGTTAATCCACAAATGTTACTTCCTGCACTTGTTCCTAAATACGGAATACCGTCTTCAACCGCGTTTTGAACGGCATCTAACAAATTAAATTTATACAGCATACTTACTAGCACAAACGTATTTCCACCACCGGTAAAAATGGCTTCAGCATTATTTATGGCTTCGATTGGATTTTCGAATTCATGAATCCCTTTAACCTCAATGTTTAATTGTCTGAAAACGGGTTTTACTTTTTCAGTATATTCTTCGTGAGAAATTCCTCCAGGTCTGGCAAATGGAATAAACACCAAATTAGAAACGTTTTTAAAATGTTCCGCTAAAGTTGGAAGCAAATAATCTAAATATGTCCCTCCAAAAACGGTAGATGTGCTGGCAATAATTACTTTTTTCATAACTTCTATTAAATTTTACGCTATTCTTAACAAAATTTTATATTGATTGTGGTTTTGTTCTTATATTTTTACAAAAAAATTAATTCTTGTATTATTAAAAACTACTTACAAATACTATTACTATTGCTTTCTCAATTCGTAATGTCGCAAAACGACTCAATACTTAAGGGAAAAATCATCATTGAAACGAATGACAATGGCGGTATTACTATTGTAAATATTTCAAACAAAACTAATACAATTTCTGGAAATGGTGGCTATTTTAAAATAAAAGCTAAAGTGAATGACACCTTACTTTTTTCGGCCATACACTTGGATGTTGTAAAGCACATAATCACAGAAAGAGATTTTGGTAAAGATTTACTTTTCATTAAAATGACACCAAGATCTAAAACAATTGAACAAATATTAATTACAAACAATTCTGTTATTACACCTGAAAGTCTAGGCTTAGTTCCGAAAGGACAAAAAAGATACACCGTTGCCGAAAGAAGATTATATACAGGAAGTAGCGGCATAGGAATTGGTACATTAGTAAATTTAATTACTGGCTACAAAAAAGAGCTAAAAAGAAATGTTGAAACTGAGAAAAAGGAAATGTTACAAGACAAAATTCTAAAACAATTTGAAAAAGAATATTTTGTAAAAACATTAAAAATCCCAGATGAATATATAAAAGGATTTTTATTTTATGCTTGTGAAGACAAATCTTTTGTAGACTTATTTAAAGGTCAAGACAAAATGAAGCAAATGTTTAAACTATCTGATTTAGCTACAGAATATTTAAAAACTATAAAAACTGAAAGCTCAAAATAACTTGAAAAAATACTTACACATACTATTCCTATTACTTTCTCAATTTGTAGCGTCACAAAACGACTCTATACTTAAGGGAAAAATCATTGTAGAAACCAACGACAATGACGGCATTACTATTGTAAATATTTCAAACAAAACCAATACAATTTCTGGAAATGGCGGCTATTTTAAAATAAAAGCAAAAGTAAATGACACCATTATGTTTAGCGCTATTCATTTAGTTGCAAAAAAACATGTGGTGACTAAAAAAGACTTTGGTAAAGATTTACTTTTTATAAAGCTAGAAATTTATACGCGACATATTAAAGAAATCATGGTGACCAATGCCGATGATATAAATGCTGAATCTTTAGGCTTAGTTCCGAAAGGACAAAAAAAATACACACCCGCAGAAAGAAGAGTCAAAACAGCAGGCGATTGGTCTGGCACTGGAATTGATGGCGCTTTACTTTCATTAGATCCATTTTTAAACGCGCTTTCAGGCCGAACCAAACAGTTAAAAGCCGAGTTAGAAGTCGAACGAAAAGAATTTTTACAAAGTAAGATTAATGCCAATTTTGATTCTGAGTTTATTATGAATCAATTACATATTCCAGAAGAATACGTTGAAGGCTATGTTTTCTATATTGTAGAAGATGCCGAATTGAAAGCAGCAGCGAAAGCTAAAAACAAAACTCTAATCAATTTCAGAATGAGTGCTTTGGCTGTGGATTATTTAAAACTAAAAAATCTTCAACCTTATTATCCGAAACCAGTCGAAACTACAAAAGTAGCTGAAGAAAAAACCGAAAAAACAACAATTATCAAACCTGAAACCGAAACTAAAAAAGATGAATAAAATAAAGTTAAGTTTATTAGTGACATTATTTGTGCTTTCAAGCGCCTTTACTTTTCATAAATTTTATGTAGGGGTTTTTCAGGTCGACTATTTTAAAGAAAAAAAAGCGGTACAAATTACAGCCCGATTATTTATTGACGATTTAGAAAAAGCGTTGTACAAAAAACACAACAAGCATTTTTATATTACTACTAAAGACGAAGTAGCAGATGCGAACAACTATATCGCGATGTATTTACAAGATAAATTAAAAATTAAAATCAATAACAAAACACAAACTCTTCAATTTTTAACCAAAGAACAAGAAGACAATATTGTGATTTGCTATTTGAAAATTAATTTCAAAGACAACATAAAAGACTTAGACATAACTAATAATGTTTTATCAGATATTTTTAATGAACAACAAAATTTATTACATTTGAACATTAATGGTAACAAAAAGACCATTTTGTTTACTAATACAGAAACCAACCAAAAACTGAAATACAAATAGAATATGAAAAAGTCAATTTCAATTGCTTTCTTATTTTTTGCATCGCTAACAGCATTCGCACAAGAGGTGAAAAAAGAAGAAGTAAAAAAAGAACCTCAAGGTCATACTGACATTAATAAATTTAGTCAGATGTATGCCGAAATGGCTACACCAAATATGTTTCGTACGGCTTCTGGAGCTCCAGGACCTGCTTATTACCAACAACGCGCTGATTATAAAATCAATTTAGAATTAGACGACAAACTTTCAAGAATGTATGGAAGCGAAACAGTTACTTATTACAATAACGCACCAGAATCTTTAGATTAATTATTGATTCAATTAGACAAAAATATTGGAAAGCAGATTAATACGCTGAGATTACTCCAAGAAACATTAAAAATATATATATAAAAACTTGATGATTATATTTCAAGACAAGATTTAGGCTAGGATCTGAAAGAAAC
>JAUMDQ010000050.1:0-7477 GCA_032121715.1 Flavobacterium sp. | reverse complement strand
TAAAGATTTCATTAATAATAAAAGCATCACCACCTCCAATATCAACAATTCGTTTTACTGGAAATTTAATTTTTGAAGATTTTAATAATTTAAATAACACATCTCGTCGGGAAATTTCCCAGGGATGTCTTTTATAATTTTCCTTATCAAATAAACGGTCAAATTCGGTTAAATCCATCCTAAACTAATTGACTTATTTTTTCCGTTACATACGAAGGTGGAACCATCGGTCTTCCGGTTTTCATATCCACAAAAACCAACATCGAGTAACCAGTTGTTAACAAGTGATTTTCCTCGTTATATATTTCATAATCAAATTCTATCTTAACAGAAGTCTGACTTTTCAGGATAGTTTTCACGCGTAATAAATCATCATATCGAGCCGGTTTTTTATAGTTCATTTGTAAAGAAACCACAGGAAGCATAACGCCATTTTCTTCCATCCATTTATAGGAAATCCCAAGGTTTCTCAACCACTCAACCCTACCCATTTCGAAGTATTGCGCATAATTCCCGTGATATACCACACCCATCTGATCTGTTTCTGCGTACCTAACTCGTACCGTAAATTCGTATTCTTTCATTCTATTTTTTTATATTTAAATTCCTAAAAATTTTATGTTAAGAAATTATTAAACAAGTCTTAATTCTGTTTACAACAATAATTTTTAATTTACAATAGCAATTCATTTTTTTTTACAGAAAATTGTTCACATATTTGCCTTCCTAATATGAAACACTTATCAACATAAAAATTGATTAGTTTTTATTCTGAATTAGACTACAAAAAACTATAAAAAAATTAAAAACTATGACTAAAGCAGCAAAATCTGTTTGGAATAATTGTCTGTCCTTTATAAAGGACAACATTCAGGAACAAGCCTACAAAACTTGGTTTGAACCTATTGTGGCAATTAGCCTATCAGAAGACAATGCTTTACATATTCAAGTACCAAGTAAATTTTTCTACGAGTGGCTTGAAGAACATTATGTTATAATTTTAAAAACAGCTTTAACTAAAGAACTTGGAAACCAAGCAAAGCTAGTGTATAAAATTAAAATGGAAAACACTTATGGCAATAAACTTCCATTTACAGAGCAAATTCCTAGTACACACCGTAGTTCAGTTAAAACACAAGAAATTGACGTACCAGTTGTTAACAAAAATCCGGAACTAAAAAATCCGTTTATCATTCCTGGTATCCGAAATGTAAAAATAGAATCTCAATTAAATGCCAATTATAGTTTTGATAATTTCTTAGAAGGCGATTCTAACAGATTATCAAGAAGTGCTGGTATGGCCGTTGCAAATAAGCCAGGTGGAACATCTTTTAACCCATTGTTAATTTTTGGTGGTGTCGGATTAGGTAAAACGCATTTGGCGCACGCCATTGGAGTGGAGATTAAAGATAAATTTCCTGAAAAAACCGTTTTATATATTTCAGCAGAAATTTTCACGCAACAATATATCGAATCGGTAAAGAAAAATACAAGAAATGATTTTATTCACTTCTATCAATTAATTGATGTGTTAATTATTGACGATGTACAATTTTTATCTGGTAAAGCTGGAACACAAGATGTATTTTTCCACATTTTCAATTACTTACACCAAAACGGAAAGCAAGTTATCTTAACTTCTGATAAAGCTCCTGTTGACATGCAAGATATTGAACAACGTTTATTATCTCGTTTCAAATGGGGATTATCTGCAGAATTACACCAACCAGATTATGAAACAAGAATTTCTATCTTAAGAAATATTTTGTACAGAGATGGTGTAGAAATGCCTGAAGAAATTTTAGAATACGTTGCCAAACATATCAAATCGAATGTTAGAGAATTAGAAGGTGCTATTATTTCATTAATCGCACAATCTTCTTTCAACAAACGTGAAGTAAATTTAGAATTGGCGAAACAAGTGGTAGAAAAGTTTGTAAAAAACATCAAACGCGAAATTTCTATCGACTATATTCAAAAAGTGGTATCTGATTATTTCCAATTAGATACAGAAACTTTAAAATCAAAAACCAGAAAACGTCATATCGTGCAAGCGCGTCAATTAGCGATGTATTTCTCTAAAAAATTCACCAAAGCCTCTTTAGCTAATATTGGTGCACAAATTGGAGATAGAGATCACGCTACGGTTTTACACGCTGTAAAAACGGTTGATAACTTAGTATCTACAGACAAACAATTTAAAAAGTTTGTAGAAGACATTAACAAAAAGCTAAGTATTTAAACATGTCTGTTAAAGTTTTAATGGTTTGCTTGGGCAATATTTGTCGCTCGCCATTAGCTGAAGGCATTTTACAAGCTAAACTTCCCAATAATTATATTGTTGATAGTGCTGGAACAGCAAATTATCATGTAGGCACAGCTCCTGACAAACGTTCTGTGACTACAGCTAAGCAATTTGGCGTGGATATTAGTCAGCAAAAATGCCGACAAATCTCAAAATCTGATTTTGAAACTTTCGATTATATTTATGTAATGGACAATTCTAACTACAAAAATGTAGTAGCAATTGCCCCAAACGAAAAGGCCAAACAAAAAGTAAAAGTAATTTTAAACGAATTGCATCCCGATAAAAACTTAGAAGTTCCAGACCCCTATTATGGCGACATGCAAGGCTTTGAACACGTGTACAAATTGTTAGACGAAGTTTGCGAGGTGATTGCAACTAAAATAAAATCATAATAATTATAAAATTCAACAATGAGTACAGCTGCAAAACTTGGTAAATTATATTTAATTCCTTGTACTTTATCTAATCCAGGTGAAGTAACTGTAAATCCTGATGATGTGTTACCACAAACCATCAAAAGATGCATAGAATTGATAGATTATTATATTGTAGAGAATGAAAAAACGGCTCGCAAAGCTATCAAAGCAATTTTACCTGAAAAAGCACAACCTAGTTTACACCTTTCTTTACTTAATAAACATACAGAAGTTAGCGAACATTACGAAATGATAAAACCTCTATTAAACGGAATTAATGTAGGCTTAATGAGTGAGGCAGGTTGCCCTGGAATTGCAGATCCTGGCGCGGTGATTGTAAAATTAGCCCATGAAAAAGGGATTCAAGTAGTACCTTTAGTTGGACCAAGTTCTATTTTATTAGCCTTAATGGCGAGTGGTATGAACGGTCAAAGTTTCGCATTTACAGGTTATTTACCTATAGATAAAAACGAAAAGAAAAGCGCATTACGAAATCTAGAAAAATGGTCGCAAGAGAAAAATCAAGCGCAAATTTTCATGGAAACACCATATAGAAACAATAAGTTTTTAGAAGATATTTTAGGAACACTTCATCCACAAACGAATTTATGTGTGGCTTGTGATATTACGTTACCTACAGAATTCATTAAAACAAAAACAGTAAACGACTGGAAAAAACAAAAGGTCGATTTACACAACCGACCTTGTATTTTTGTTATTCAGAAAAATTAAAGTATAACTTTTGCAAATCTATTAGGGTTAATGTTTGAAGTATCGTAACCATTAAATCTTTTAATGTACGACTTTAAAGAAGTTCCAAAACCATCTCTAAATCCGTTTTTACCATTACTTCTAAGATACGTTTTTACAGAACTGGCGCCAGCTAAATGTGCCGCTGCTAATAACCCTGATTCTGTAATTTTGATTCCGTTTATTACTCTTCCTGAGTAATTTCTAATTTCTTTTCTTAATTCCCATTTATTGATGCTTAATAAGGCTTCAATAGCTTGTTCTTGTAAAACCGGGTTATTAAGGAAATTTTTAAAATCGTAAACACCAACATTTCTCAATGTACTTCTTCCGAATTGGTATTTACCCATGTAGCCATAAGCATTAACTAAATCATATATTCCTGCAGATTCTTTTACTGCTAATGCTTGTTTGAATCCGATAAAAGTCTTTCCTGTGAAAGGAATGTTGTGACCTAACTTTACCGATTCGTCTTTTGAAGGAACTCGATAATCATAAACTTCTGTGTTTTCAATATGAAACCCGTCTACTGATTCATCTTTAAATGCACTAAAACCTGAACTAATTACGGCAATAAATGCAA
Organism: Flavobacterium sp.; assembly: GCA_032121715.1. Classification (GTDB taxonomy): domain Bacteria; phylum Bacteroidota; class Bacteroidia; order Flavobacteriales; family Flavobacteriaceae; genus Flavobacterium. Next base: position 3,420 of record JAUMDQ010000050.1, on the reverse strand, counting down.
TGGCAACTCCAAAATAAAAAATGTCTTTTCTCATGTAAATTTATTTCTCAATTGAGCAAAAAACGAGTTTTTTACAACGTGTCTGATTGACATAAATTAGACAACACCAATTGAATTAACTGGCGCAAAGATACGAATTTTTTTATTATTTTTCTGAAAATCAACTTGTTAACATTTTTTTAAGAACACAAAAATGTCCAAAAACGTCTATAACCACATTGACTCACAAGACTTTATAAAATGAAAAATGTTAATATTTTTTTTTAAAATTTAGAGAAAAAACACAAAAAAAGAGAATAAAAAAGAAAGAAAAAATTTACAAAATTATTGACCTTTCATGTATAAAATAGTTCCGAAAGTTTTTACGGCAATATTAATATCTAAGAAAATATTTCGATGTTTGATGTAGTATAAATCGTATTCCAATTTCATCAAACTATCTTCCAAAGTTTCACCATAAGGATAGTTAATTTGAGCCCATCCTGTTAAACCTGGTTTAACAATATGTCGAGTGTGATACAATGGAATTTCATTAGCAATTTGATCTACAAAAATTTTACGCTCTGGTCTTGGTCCAATAATGGACATTTCTCCTTTTAATACATTAATAAACTGTGGAAATTCATCAATTCTAGTTTTACGCAATAATTTCCCAAAAGGGGTAATTCTACAATCATTTAAAGTAGCGAAAACAGCACCATTTTTCTCCGCATTAACAATCATCGTTCGTAATTTATAAATTTGAAAGGGCACTTCTTTTCTTCCAATACGTTCTTGATGAAACAAAAGCGGCCCTTTATTCCAAATTAAATTAAAAAGAAAAATTAAGGGTGTAATTACGAATAATACTGAAAGTCCAATAATGGAAACCACAACATCAATAATTCTAACCAATATCAAATAAAGTTTGTTTTGTTTTTTTGAAAATGGAAAAAACTTGTAAAGCGACTTGTCCTTTAAATGCAAGGGAATTCTACTGGTTAAATCTTCGTAAACGTCTTCATACTGTGTAATAGGAATGCCATTCTCTGAAACCTCCAATAACTTATTATAAATTTCAATTGAGGTATTTTTCGAATCATCTGCAACAACAATTTCAGAAACAAAGTTAGAACTTAAAAAACCATGAATGTCATCCAAACTCAATTGCTGTTCAGAAATAACACCATTTAAATTATTAAAATCGACAGCTATGAATTTTACAACTCTTATATGAGGATCATTGATAGTAAGCTCTTTGGATAATTTATTAAAATATTTACTTCGGCACACCAAAACAATGGGTTTATAAAAACGTTTAGAAGCCAACAAATAGATATAGAGCAATCTCCAAATCGTTAATGCTAACAAAATCACTAAGAAAAGTAAAAACAACTCCACTCTTTTCTCAGGGAAAGAAGGCGTTACAATAGGTGTGAAAATAAAAAATAGAGTCGTAAAAAAAGAAGTCAGCAATAAACCTTTGGTGATTTTATTGGCAAAACTTACGATAACCAAATTGTACATTTCAAAAACGGTCCCTAATAAATTTAAATAGATACCTAAAACAGCAATCCAATAATAATTTTCGCATAAATCTGCGAAATATTTTAAATCAGTAAAAGCGTGTAAAAGAAACAAAAATCCCACCACAAAAACCACATCAAAAAAGCGCAAAAGAATTTTGCGTTCAGATATTTCGAAATGTTTTTTATAAGGCTTGGTCATTACTTGATTTTGAAAACGAAATATACTCATAAATGCTTAAAAAGCAAACATATTTTGCAGTATTATCGCAATAAATTAAGCCATTGATTTTCAACTACTTTCCAATCCGTATTAGAAACCATACTTTTGGCGTTAGTAATAATTTCAAGGGTTTGATTAGGAAAATGGATGATGGTTTCAATTTGAGCAACCATTTCTTTAGCATCATTATCATTTACCAAATAACCATTTTTTTGAGAAGTAATTAAAAAAGGCAAACCCCCAACATTTGTAGAAACTACGGGCAAACCTAAAGCCATGGCCTCTAAAACACTAACCGGAGTGTTATCAAAATGTGTGGTATTAATAAAAATATCATGATTTCGGGCTAAATCTGTCCATTCCTTTTTGGATAATTTCCCAGTAAAAGTAACGTTTAAGTCCAATTGCTCAGCATAATTTTTAATAACTTCTAAACTACCATCTTTATCAGGACCAACCATAGTTAAAGTCGCCTCTGGATATTTTTCTTGAAGCAAATGCAACACATCAATGGCCATTTTAGGATTATAAATGGTAGCAAAAGCTCTAACCCATAAAACCTTTGGAGTAAAGTGTGTTCTTTCTTTAAAAGTATAATCAGATAAAGTAATAGAATTAGGAATACAAATCACATTGGAAATTCCAGCTTTTTCAAAATGAAACTTTAAGTATTCCGATGGCGAAACATTAACGTAGGCATTATCAAACAACAACTTACATAACTTTGGATTTGAAGCCAATCGGTTAGGCAAATTTCCACCATGCAAAATGGGAAGGTATTTAATACGTAATATTCTCGCCAATTGACTACTCAAAAAAGCAAACCAAAAGGCAGAAGTACTATAGGTATCAATTAAAACATAGGCTGCGTCTCTATGCTTAAGCATTCCGAAAAGCATAGCTGAAACTCTTAAAAGGCTGTTTTTTTTGGAAGAATAGGAAACTACTGTAAAACCAGATTGAGACAAATGTTCTCCTAAAGTTTCAACTGTAGTTTTATTTATACCATGTAGAGAAAGCTTATTGCCTAGGTACAGAATCTTCATCATCTTCTTCTTGTTCATCTTCTTCATTTTTTATAGAAACATTAAGTAATGTTAAAGCATATAAAACGCCAGGCGCTACAATACGAGTGGCAGCATGATTGATGGTTAATCCCCAAAATATTAAAAACGGAAAAAAATAAATATGATGATATTGTCTAAATCTAAAATATTTTAATATGGGTACAAAAACCAATAACAATAAAATAACAAGACCTAAAGAACCGTGTTCGGCTAAAAGTCGCGTAGGTTCACTGTGGGCTTGAACACCCTGCAACCCTTCTTCACCACGCATCATTCCACCAATACCTGGACCAACACCAAAAACAGGATTCTCATAAAAAAACTTCAAATCTGTTTCCATGATATCTTCTCTTCCAGACATTTGAGATTCTTTAACTCTTCCTGCGGCATCCTGATTATTATAACGTTTATCAATCAATCCGCCAGTTTGATAGGAACTATACATCCAAGCTGCAGTGGCTAAAACAACTAATAGGGAGAAAACACCTAAAAATTTAGACCGAGCTTGTTTATTGAGTAGTTTAAAAATCGTGTAACAAAATGCCAAAACCATAAGTAAGGCGGTTAACATTCCACCCCTTGAAAAAGTGATTAATCCTCTATAGGCAAAAACAAAAACTAAAAA
>JAUMDQ010000049.1:0-2346 GCA_032121715.1 Flavobacterium sp. | reverse complement strand
TTTTATTAGTAGGAAATTGTTCCATTTCCTCTAAATCCAAGCGCATTTGGATTAATTTTTTACGTTGTACACTCCAGATATTGGGTCCGCGAAGAGCTTGAATTTTATCGATTTTCATTTTGGTATGATATTTTGTAATGAATTTTGTAATGAATTTTGTTAAAAATAGGAATTTTTTATTATTACGAAATCTTTTTATTGAGATTATTTCAAGGAAATGGCTTATAGAGTCGATTTTATGTATTCTAGCCCCGATAGGAGCGATATCCTCCAATTTTTCATTGGAGATATAGTGGATAGCGGGACAATTGTTGAAAAGTATGAGATAAGTTTTGCTCCAAAAAAAGAAAATAGATTTGCTTTATTGAAGTTTTTGGCTATTTTTACCAAATGAAGATACAAGGAAAATTAGTCATAATTGGCGGTGCGGTGGATAAAGGGAGTTTTACAGAAACCGATTTAGATAAAAATGCAAGTAATAATTTAAACTTTTTTGAAAAAGGAATTTTAAAGCGAATTATTGACGAATCTAAGCATAAAAAAGAATCAAGAATTGAAGTAATTACTACGGCTTCTAAGATTCCAAGAGAAATTGGTCCGGAATACGTGAAAGCCTTAAATTTTTTAGGTGCTACAAATGTTGATGTGCTTCATATTGAAAGAAGAGATGAAGCTACTAATCCTGAAGTTTTGGAAAGATTAAGAGCGGCTGATGTGGTTATGTTTACAGGTGGAGATCAATTACGATTGACATCTATGCTTGGAGGAACTGCTTTTGATGATTTGTTAATTCAAAAATACAGAAACGAAGATTTTATATATGCAGGCACTTCGGCAGGAGCGGCTGCGGCATCAAATAATATGATTTACCAAGGAAGTAGTAGTGAAGCTTTATTGAAAGGTGAAGTAAAAATAACTTCTGGATTAGGTTTAATTGACGGTGTAATTATCGATACACACTTTGTACAACGTGGTAGAATTGGACGTTTGTTTCAAGCTGTTGTTGGCAATCCGAAAGTGTTAGGAATTGGTTTAGGAGAAGATACAGGTTTGTTGATTAAGAATGGTAGACAAATGGAAGCGATTGGTTCGGGATTAGTTATTTTAGTCGACGGAAGAGAAATTAAAGACACAAATTTAACGCAAATTGAATTAGGTGAACCGATTTCGATTAATCATTTAGTCACTCACGTAATGAGTAAGAACGACACTTTTGATTTGGATACATTTAGAATGACAATTAAGAGTTCGCAATACGTTTAATAATTTTTTTGAAATATATTGGACACAGATTATAGAAATTACATTAATTTTAAAAATTTCTTTAATCTGTGTTTCTTTTTAAATTATAGTTATGTCTAAAATAATCATTCACGGTGGATTTTTCTCAGAATCGTCTACAAATTTAGAAACAAAAGTTGCTAAGCAAGAAGCTTTACTTCGTATTGTAAAAAAATCTCACGCGTATTTACAAACACATTCTGCTTTGGAAGCAGTTGTTTTTGCAGTTTCTTTATTGGAAGATGATGCGTTATTTAATGCAGGAATTGGTTCGCAAATACAAAGTGACGGAAAAATAAGAATGAGTGCCGCTTTAATGAATGGTGAAACTCCGAAAATGAGCGGTGTGATTAATATCGAAAACGTTAAAAATCCAATTCAAGTTGCGGAAGTTTTAATGAAAGAAGACGACCGAATTTTAGGTGGAAGTGGTGCTACTAATTATGCAAGACAACACGGATTTGAAGAGTTTTCTACCGAAATCCCTCAAAGAAGAGCAGAATATGAAGCGAAAGTAAAATCGTTAGGCTTAGGAACGGTTGGTTGTGTTGCTTTAGACAATGACGGAAAAATTGCTGTAGCAACTTCAACCGGAGGAAAAGGTTTTGAATTAGTAGGAAGAATTTCGGATTCGGCTACAGTTGCAGGAAATTATGCCAACCAATTTTGCGGTGTAAGTTTAACTGGAGTAGGAGAAGACATTGTAAGTAATGCTACGGCAGCAAAAATTGTGACTCGAGTTACTGATGGTTTCTCTTTACAAGATGCTTTTGCTAAAACGTTTGTCGAATTAGTACCTTATGATGGTTTTGCCGGTGCAATTGCTATTGATTCGAAAGGAAATGTATTTCATCAAGATTCGCATCCAAGTATGGTTTTTGCTAGTTTTGATGGCGAAAACGAAGAAGTTTTTAATTAATTTTATATAAACTGAAAACACCTGATACATTTTAAACGTATAGGTGTTTTGGATTTAATTTTCTTCATACATAAATATATGTCATTCATACACAAATATAAGTCACTCACAACATTTTAGATTTTTAAATTACCTTAATATAGTAT
>JAUMDQ010000048.1:0-2326 GCA_032121715.1 Flavobacterium sp. | reverse complement strand
ACTTTCTCTGTTTCAGATGTGATTAAAAATGATATTAATGTGAATTCTTACATCGGAACCGTAAAAACCACAACATTAGCTACAGGTTTAGTTTTCGAATTACCGATTATTATCTATTTCCTATCCTCTTTAGGGTTAGTAACACCTTCATTTTTAAGAGAATATAGAAAATGGGCGTATGTAATTATATTAATTATTGCTGCAATTGTAACGCCGCCAGACGTAATTAGTCAAATTATCGTAACAATTCCGCTAGTAATTTTATTTGAAATTAGTATTTTCATTAGTGCCTTCATAAATAAAAAAAATAACAAAAAAACAACCACAACATAATGAGTGATTTAATTACAGAATTCAACGACTATCGTGCTAAAATGAACGAAAAATTATTAGCCGATGACAACAAAGTAATCAAAAGAATTTTCAATTTAGACACCAATGCCTATAGCGAAGGTGCTTTAGATGTGAAAACAAAAGAGTTATTAGGTTTAGTAGCTTCTGCCGTTTTACGTTGCGATGATTGTATCAAATACCATTTAGAAACGGCTTACAAAAACGGAGTGAATCGTACAGAAATGATGGAAACAATGAGTATTGCCACTTTAGTTGGTGGAACAATTGTGATTCCACATTTACGTAGAGCTTATGAATTTTGGGAAGCTTTGGAAGAAGCAGGAACTAAATAATTGTTAATTTGTATAATCGTTTATTTGAATATTCGTTTATTTGTAAAACAAAATCAAGTATCTTTTATGAGATACTGAAATAAATTCAGCAGCAATGAAATTAAGAGCCGAAAATTTAGTCAAAACATACAAGAAAAGAAGTGTTGTAAAAGGAATTTCAGTAGAAGTAAACCAAGGAGAAATTGTTGGTTTATTAGGTCCGAATGGAGCTGGAAAAACAACTTCTTTTTACATGATTGTAGGTTTGGTTAAACCAAATTCTGGAAATATTTATTTAGACGATATGAATATTACTGATTTTCCGATGTACAAACGTGCACAAAACGGAATTGGATATTTGGCGCAAGAGGCTTCGGTTTTCAGAAAACTGAGTATTGAAGACAACATTTTGTCGGTTTTACAATTAACAAATTTGACCAAAGCAGAACAAGAAGCCAAAATGGAAAGCTTAATTGAAGAGTTTTCTTTAGGTCATATTCGTACCAACCGTGGTGATTTATTATCTGGTGGTGAACGAAGAAGAACTGAAATTGCTCGATGTTTAGCAACCGATCCGAAATTCATTTTATTAGATGAACCATTTGCTGGGGTTGATCCTGTTGCAGTAGAAGATATTCAGCGTATTGTAGCGCAATTGAAAAACAAAAACATTGGAATTTTAATTACCGACCATAACGTACAAGAAACCTTAGCGATTACTGACAAAACGTATTTAATGTTTGAAGGAGGAATCTTAAAAGCGGGGAAACCAGAAGAATTGGTAGAAGACGAAATGGTTAGAAGAGTATATTTAGGTCAGAATTTTGAATTAAGAAAAACAAAAATTGATTTCAATTCTCCGAAAACTGAAGCTGAAATAGATTTTTAATATTATGAAAAACCCATCAAAAGAACAATTAGAAGCTTGGCACAAAGACCCAAACAACTGGAAATGTGGTGGCTTATTTTATTACAACAAAGAAGACGAAAGATTATTTCCACCAAAAAAAGCCATTTGGATGGGTTGGACTGTAAATTTTGCGAATCCAAAATCGGTTGCTGCATTTTTTGTGAGTTTTGCCATGATCTTAGTTTTTGTTTATAGAAAACAGATATTTTAAGATTTTTTTTTAACCTCATCGATACATAGAATTTTGTGTTGTAGATTGAGCCACTTCGCTTAAGATGCTCACATAACTATCAGTACTTTAAAAAAAACAATGTAACTATGTGTATCAGAAACATTACTTCATACACACTTTCTTCAAATCGTCTACATTTCCGTTAAAAACATTTACATCAACTAGCTCGTTGATGCCGTGAAGTTGGGCTTTTTCAGTAAATTGCCACATCAAATAATCATCTTCAATTTTTTCTTTCCACGGATTGTAATTGGCTATCCAAAACTTATAATCTGGAAAATCTTCTTGTAAAAAATCTTCATAATATTTTTCGCCAGTGTAAATTATGGGTTTTACTCTGTAATGTTTTTCTACAATGGTAAGCCAATTTTGTAAACCTTCTTTTAGTTTATCCATAGATTGACCTTTTGGCATTTTTTCGATATCTAAAATTGGTGGTAAATGGCCTTTTCGTAATTTGACATTCTTGATAAAATTATTTGCTTGATCTGTAGAATTTTCATCCGGACGATAATAATG
>JAUMDQ010000047.1:0-1924 GCA_032121715.1 Flavobacterium sp. | reverse complement strand
TAATATGCAATTGGAAGACAATAAAATTATCGAACTAACTTCATTTAAAAAAATAGAAAGCGATACGTATCCAGATAAAGATTTCCCTAAAAATGCAAGGCGACTTCGAGGTTTTGTTTGGCGAATTGACGAAAAAATAACTTCTCTAGAAAATATTTTCCCAGAAGAAGAAAAAGCCATCGACGAAAAAATAAAAGCCGAAACCAAAAAGAAAGATAAAGAAGAAAAAAAGCCCATGGAAGTGATGAAAGAAACTACGGATTATACTAAAAATGAGCAAAGTAAAAAAGCAAAAGAAAAAAGCAAAAAGACAAAAGTAAAGAAGTAGTTTTAGACAATTTTACACACAAACCCTTTTAAACCCATAAACTTCTAAACTAATCATGTTACAAGATTTCTTTAAATATCAAGCGCAAACCTCTCCTCACCCATTAGCTATGGAAATTTCTCATGCTAAAGGTTCTTATATTTACGATACATCTGGAAATAAATATTTAGATTTTGTGGCCGGTGTTTCGGCTTGTAGCTTAGGACATAAAAATGAGCGTGTAAATAATGCTATAAAAGACCAATTAGACAAATATTCTCACGTAATGGTATATGGCGAATATGCCCAACATCCTGCTACTGAATATTGTAAACTATTAGCACAACATCTTCCACATCCGTTAAAAAAAACGTATTTGGTCAATTCTGGAACAGAAGCTACTGAAGGTGCCTTAAAACTAGCAAGAAGAGTAACTGGAAGAAGTCAGTTTATTTCTTGTCATAATGCTTATCATGGGAATACGATGGGAAGTTTAAGTGTAATGGGATTCGAAGAACGTAAACAAGTATTCCGACCATTAATTCCCGATGTAGATTTCATTACGTTTAATAACGAAGAAGATATTCAAAAAATCACTACAAAAACAGCTGGAATTATATTAGAATCTATTCAAGGTGGCGCTGGATTTATTCAACCGCAAAACGATTTTTTAAAGAAAGTCCGAGCGCGTTGTACGGAAGTTGGCGCCATGTTAATTATAGACGAAATTCAACCCGGATTTGGTCGTACCGGAAAACTATTCGGATTTGAAAATTACGATTGCATTCCAGATATTTTAGTTATCGGAAAAGGAATGGGAGGCGGAATGCCAGTTGGCGCATTTGTAGCATCCGAAGAACATATGGATTTATTATACGATAATCCGAAATTAGGACATATTACTACATTTGGTGGTCATCCAGTAATCGCTGCTGCTTGTTTAGCAACATTACAAGAAGTTACCGAAACCAATTTAATGGCAGAAACCTTAGAAAAAGAAAAACTTTTCAGAAAATTATTGGTTCATCCTTTAATTACTGAAGTTCGCGGTAAAGGTTTAATGCTAGCAGCCATGACAAAAAGTCCGAATATTACCAATGAAGTTATTTTACGATGTCATAAACGTGGCTTAATTTTATTTTGGCTATTATTCGAAGGAAATGCCATCCGAATCACACCACCATTAACCATTTCCAATCAAGAAATTGAAGAAGGTTGTCAACTATTATTAGAAGTTATGGATGAAGTTGAGGCTTTGAATCTTTAATACATCATATTTATTTGAAACACAGATTAGAGAAATTATATTAATTTTTAAAATTTCTCTAATCTGTGTTGTTATATAGTTGATTTTGAACTTGAATTTTGTTAATTAAATTGTTCAAAACATACACTTGGCAAGGAAATTGCGAGCATTTAATTACGTAATTTTATTACATGAACTTTAAATAGTTGTGCTATGAATATGAGTCATAATGAAGAAGAGGAAGAAAACAACTTATCGCTTTCTAAATTTGAATCAATGTTAAAAACCAACAAGGTCTTTTTCTTTGATTCTGAGGAATTCGAAGACATTGTTTTGCACTATATGGACACGGGACGTATCAATTTAGCGAA
>JAUMDQ010000046.1:0-2076 GCA_032121715.1 Flavobacterium sp. | reverse complement strand
TACCAAGCATAATTTAAAATACCATTTAGATGGCGCCCGACTATGGAATGCTTTAGTAGCTAAAAAACAACATCCCAAAGTATATGGAGAATTGTTCGATACGATTTCAGTTTGTTTGTCTAAAGGTTTAGGTGCACCAGTTGGTTCCGTTTTGTTAGGTACGAAAGAAGACATGAAACGCGCTTTACGAATCCGAAAAATATTTGGTGGCGGAATGCGTCAAGCTGGATATTTAGCGGCAGCAGGAATGTATGCGCTACAAAATAATATCTCGCGTTTAGAAGAAGACCATAAAAAAGCAAAAGAATTAGGAGAGATTTTAGCGACTTTACCTTTCATATATAAAGTAGAACCGATTGAAACGAATATTGTGATTTTTACTTTGAAATCTGTTGTGAGTGAAACGCAGTTTATTGATAAATTGAAAGAGAAAAACATCAATATTAGCAATATGGGACAAGGTAAATTACGAATGGTTACTCATCTGGATTACAAGCAAGTAATGCACGATTATGTAATGGAAACTTTAAGTAAGATTAGTTTTTAGATAGATACGCAGATTTAACAGATTTTGCCGATTCACACAAATTAATCTGAATAAATCTTTTGAATCTGTGTTGCCATCATTTTACATCTCAACTTCCAACGCAAAACAACTTTTTCCTTCTTTAGTAATTAAAAATGAAGTTGTTGTATGATGAATTTCAATGGTATCATTATAATTCAACTCTTGTAAATAATTTAAGTTTAGTGCTTTAATTTTGTTGCTTAAAACGTTTTCTACATTTGTAACATCCAAACACCATTCTAAATATTTGACATTATTGGCATGATTGACAATGTCAATATCTGATAAGAGAATTTTTCTTTCGTTTTTAAATGTAAATTCTTCAGGAATATTGATTTTCAGAATCGGTTTTGAAATACTATCTGTATCAAACTTTTCAAAGTGTGCATGTGGTAAAGCTAAATTATCAGGTCTTCTAGTTTTCGTATTAATTACGACCCAAAAGGTTTCGCAACCTACAATTTTCTCTTCATTTAAATACATTTCTAAACAACGAATAGAACGAGAGTTTTCTAAGGTTTTTATCCAAGTTTTAATCGTAATAACATCTTTCCATTTCGGTAATTTCGTAATTTCAATTCGCATTCTACTCAATACCCAAGCTTGATGATGTTGTTGCATGTCTAGATAACTAATTCCTCCTAAATCTGCATGAATTCCAGCTACAATTTGAAATAGATTACAAATTTCAGTGTGTTTCAAAAAGCCATTTGGATAGCAATGCTGAAAACCAATTTCGAAATTTTGTTGGTAAATAGAAGTGAAGTCTGGAAAAATGGGCATAATTAATTTGCGATTTGAGATTTACGATTTACGAATTGGGATTTACGATTTACTATTTTTTGATTTATGAATTTTGGATTTTTGAATTTATAATTTCAATAATTTTATTTCTATCTGTTTCAAAATCAAACCAAATGGCATTTTCAGTTCGTTTGAACCAGGTCATTTGTCGTTTGGCAAATCGGCGTGTGTTTTGTTTGATTTGTTCAAAAGCAAAACCTAAGTTGTCAAACAAATCTGTTTCTTCATTGTAATTTGCAAATAACTCTTGATAACCAACCGTTTTTAAAGGATATAAGTTTCTATGTTGATATAAAGGTTTTACTTCTTCTAGTAAACCATTCAACATCATAATGTCAACACGTTGATTGATTCGGTTGTACATAATTTCTCTATCTGCTTCTAAACCAATAATAATAGGAGTGAAGTTTCTTTGCTTTTTTTCTTTTTTAATAAAAGAAATATAAGGTTTTCCTGTTCCAATACAAACTTCTACAAATCGCATTAATCGTTGTGGATTTTTCAATGTTTGTGCATTGCTTTCTAACAAGAAATTATAGTAGTCAATATCCAATTCTTTTAGAGTATCTTGAAGATAGGAAATTCCCTTTTCTTCATAATTTTTTCTAATTTCTGTACGAACACTTTCATCAATATCTGGAAATTCGTCGAAACCTTTTAAAACGGCATCTACATATAAGCCAGAACCACCAACCATAATTTGG
>JAUMDQ010000045.1:0-8705 GCA_032121715.1 Flavobacterium sp. | reverse complement strand
ATAGCATCAAACACTTTTTTCGATTCTGACATTTTCACGATATAATCTTTATCGCCGTGTTGAATCCACATAGGAACTTTGGATAAATTGCAACCATCAGAAACGTTTCCACCACCACAAATAGCTCCTGCAGCTGTGACTCTATCAGGATATTTCCCTACAAAATGCATTGTTCCGTAACCGCCTAAACTCATTCCGCAAACATACACACGTTTCTCATCCGTTTGGTAATTTTTTTGAACATAAGTTAAGATTTCTAGTACTTTATCTGGATTCCAATTTCCTGAAGCGATTTGCGGCGCAATAACAATCGCGTTTATTTTTCTTCCTTTTTCCATCGCGCGTAATACACCATAACGTTTTACTCTATTTAAATCGGTTCCCGAAAGGCTTTTTCCGTGAAGAAAAATTAAAACAGGAGGCTTTTCATCTTTACTTTCCGTTTTCGGAACTTGCAACCAAAACGGATACGTTGTTTTTCCTATAACTGTATGCAATTTTCCTTCTGGCTCCTGAAACGAACAAGCAAAAACTATGAATAGTGCGAATATGGTTTTCATAAATAATATGGATAAAAAAAGTGCCCTAAAGCACTTTTGTATTTTTAAAATAATTTTCTAATAATATCTTCTTCCGAAATTCCTTCTGCGTCAGCTTTGTAGTTTTTTACAATTCTGTGACGCAATATTCCGAAAGCAACCGCTTGAACATCTTCAATATCTGGAGAAAATTTTCCATTTATAGCCGCATTAGTTTTCGCAGCTAAAATTAAACTCTGTGAAGCACGTGGCCCAGCACCCCAATCTAAATAATTCTTAACAAAATCTGTAGCTAGCGGATTATTTGGACGTGTTTTCGAAACTAAAGTCACGGCATATTCAATTACATTATCTGTAACTGGAATTTTTCTGATTAAGTTTTGATATTCGATAATTTCTTCTGCAGAAAATAACGGATTTATGGTAACTTTTATATCTGAAGTAGTAGCTTTTACTACTTGCACTTCTTCTTCAAAAGAAGGATAATCTAAATTTATGGCGAACATAAAACGGTCTAATTGCGCTTCAGGTAACGGATAAGTTCCTTCTTGCTCAATTGGGTTTTGAGTGGCTAATACGAAAAACGGCAAATCTAATTTAAAACTTTGCCCTGCAACAGTAACCGATTTTTCTTGCATCGCTTCTAACAAAGCGGCTTGCGTTTTTGGTGGCGTTCTGTTAATCTCATCTGCCAAAATAATATTTGAAAAAATGGGTCCTTTTATAAATTTAAAATTACGCGTTTCATCTAAAATTTCACTTCCTAAAATATCCGAAGGCATTAAATCTGGTGTAAACTGAATACGTTTAAAATTTAAACCTAAAGCTTCCGAAATCGTGTTTACCATTAAGGTTTTTGCTAAACCTGGCACACCAACTAAAAGTGCGTGTCCGCCAGAAAAAATACTCAACACAATTTGGTTGACCACATCATCTTGACCTACAATAACTTTAGCAATTTCTTGTTTCAATTGCTTTTGTTTTTGGACTAATTTTTCAATTGCTGCTACGTCTGACATGTTTTTTTAAGATAAAAGGTAAAAGTAAAAAGATAAAAGTAATTATTTTTTTAACCAGTTATTACTGAAAGTACAATCTTTATAATCGTTATTTACTTTGATATAATTTTTTTCAATATTTTCTTTTCTCCAAGTTTCAATTTCGTTGAACTGTTTTTCAGAAATTGCTAATTCTTTAATTTTCATATAATCTGTAGCATAATCTGCTTTGTGTTCTTCCGTTTTTATATTCACTTTAAGAATTTTAAAGAACTTAGTTCCTTGTCTTTCTTGATCTAAGAATACTTTAGAAACATCACCTTGTTTTAATTCGTTAACTTGATTGTATAAAGCTGGATCTAATTTTGAAATTTCGAAACGTGGTTCAGAAGTACGAGGATTTAATAAAAGCCCACCGTTTGTTCTAGTAACTTTATCATCTGATGAAGCTTTTGCTGCTTCTTCGAAAGTAATTTCTCCTTTTTCAATTTTAGCTTTAATACCTTCAATTTTTTCTAAAGCTTCGCTAGTTGCTTTTGAAGTTACTTTTGGGCTAATTACGATATGACGTAATTCAATATCTTGACCAATAATTTTTTCTACGAAGATAATATGATATCCAAATTCTGTTTCAAAAGGATCCGAAATTTCACCTTCTGCTAATCGGAAAGCCACATCTTTAAATTCTTTTACAAACTGTGTTTTTTTATTCATTTTATAATAACCACCATTTGAACTTGAACCTGGATCTTCAGAATAAATTACTGCTTTACTGTAAAAACTTCCGCCATTTTTGATAACATCGTTTCTAATTTCGTTTAACTTATCAATTACTTTTTGTTTGTCTTCCTTCGAAACAACTGGTTTTACAACAATTTGAGACAATTCAATTTCTGCTCCAATTGTAGGAATTTGATCCGCTGGAATTTTATTAAAAAATTGTTTTACTTCATCTGGAGTTACTGTAACATCACCTACAATTTTACGTTGCATTTGATCTGTTAATTTATTCATTTTGATGATTTCGAAAAAGTAACTTCTGAAATCTTGTTCGTCTTTTTTCTTATAGTATTCAAACAATTTTTCTTTTGAACCAATTTGCTCTACCATAGAGTTCATTTGGCTATCCATAAAAGAATTTACTTCTTCATCTGTCACCACAATACTATCTTGAATGGCTTGATGAGCGAATAATTTGTCTTCTAATTGTTTTCCTAATAATTCACAACGTGTGATTTTTTCAACATCTATACCTTGAGATTTTAATTCTAAATACATTAAATCAATATCAGAATCTAATACGATATAATTCCCTACAACAGCTGCAACACCATCTACTTTTTGTTTCTTTTGCGCAAAAGTTACTACTGAAAATAGTAGAAATGCGACTGCTAAAATGCTTGTTTTATTTGAAAATTTCGAAATCATTGTCTTTAATGGCATCATTTGTTATTTCTGTTTGAATTTTATTTATTAAATCTGTTTTTCTTTTATTTAAAATTATCTGCTTAATGGTTGGTGAAATGTAAGACAAAGGCACCACATTGTTTTTTTGCACCATATCTCTCACTTTTACTAACCAAATAGAAGTGGAATCAACATATTGATACGATATTCCTGTATCGATAAATTTTGCAACATTGTCTTGATTCACAAAAGGTAATCTTTCGTATACTTGATCAATATCTACCCAAATACTGTCGTTGAATGCGTAATCTTTAAACTGAATGGCTAAATTTTTTAAGTCTTTTTTATCTTTAGATTTAAAACTTGAAAACTTCGCACTTATGCTTGCTAATTTGTTATTTCCTTTTACTAAGTTGATATATCTCAACTTCACTAACGGACTATTCGCTTTAAAATTGTTTTTGTTCGTGCTGTAATATTTTTCAATTTCTTCATTAGTAATTACGGTATCAATTTTCGTCACTACTAATTGTTCCAAATATGCTTTAGAATATAAATCTACTTTATATTGATTTATTAATCCATCTAGCTCTATTTGTTTGCTTTTGCTGATGTTTTTATTGGCATTGTTCATCAGTAATTGTTGTGTTGCCCATCTTTTGATAAAATCCTTAACAAGTGCAACGCTGTCTTTTTTTGACGTACCTGAAGGAACTAAATTTTCCAAATCAGACACATACAAAAACTCATTATTTACTCGGGCTATGGCATCTGCTTCATTTTTATTATTCTCTTTTCCACAAGAAAACAATAACAGCAAACTACATATACATCCGAATAGTTTCAATGAAATACTATTTTAATTGTTGCTTCGCTTTTTCAAAAACATCTTGGTTTACTTTAACTGAAAATTCTTTTTTCAAATCGTCTACCCAAGTGGCTTCTAAATGCTGCTGATAATCGTTTATGACTTTACTTTTACACTCTTCCAGTTCTTTGGTCTGCACTGGTTTCATGCTTTTTACATTCACAACAAAGCTATAATTCGCATCTTTATATATGTTTTCAACTCCTTTTACAATGGTTGGGATTTTATCTAAAATATCGTAATTTTTTTCAAACAAACCAGATTTCACCATAATGGCTACTTTATTATCTTTATTGAATTTGGCTTTAATTGCTTCGATAGATTTTCCTTTTTTAAGCATTTTCTGAGCCTCATTAATAACTTTTGCATCAGTTGAAGATAAAATATCTACATCATATCTTTCTTTCCAATTGTATTTTGATTTATTAGACTCGTAGTATTTTTTTAAACCGATTGTATCTGTTTTAGATTTTGTCCAAATTTCATTTTCCATTAAATCGAACAATAACAATCCATCACGGTATTCATCCATTACGTTTTTAAATTCTGGAAATTCATTTTCTAAATTGTCATTATAATAAGCAATTAATTGCTCTCCTTTCCAAGACTCAAACAGTTCTCCAACTAACTTTTTAACCGGTTTAGTAGTTAATTTATTTTTTTGTTGCGAATGAATATAACTCAGAAAAGAAGGTGTAGCTACTTTCTTTGATTTACCAATTGTAACTAAATCACCAATGAAATTTTCTTTGTCTTTTGGAATTTCCCAAGTTTGACTATAAATTGCGTCATTTACAGCTTTTTCAACATTTTGATATTGAATTTTATTTGTTTCAACCGTATATTTCGACTTTAACTTATTTGCCAAAGTGTTTGTAATAATGATGGAACGTTCGTCTCTTTTAATTTTAGATTCTAGTTCTAATTTAGATTCTTCTAAAGATTTTATAGGGTGTTTTTCGATTAATTTTACAATATGCCAACCGAAACCAGATTCGAATGGCTGAGAAACATCTCCTTTATTAACCAATGAAAAAGCAATGTTTTCAAAGGCTTCAGAACTTAATTGTCCAGTACCGAAACGCTGTAACACACCACCTTTAACGGCGCTAGATTTGTCTTCAGAAAACTGTGACGCTAATGCTTCAAAATTTTCACCTTGTTGGATTTTTTTAGAAATATCTTCAATAGTTTGCTTAGCTTTTAATTTCGCCTCTGGAGTTGTCTCTGTTGGATTTAAAATCATAATATGAGCTACAGTAACCTCTCCTTTATTATCTCTAACATCGGTTACTTTAATAAGATGGTAACCAAAACGAGTTCTCACAGGATTTGAAATTTGACCAATCTTTGTTTTATATGCTGCGCATTCAAATGGATATACCATTCTAAAAGATGAAAAATAGCCTAAATTCCCTTTGTTTTCTGCAACAGATGGATCTTGAGAATTTGCAATGGCAATAGTTTCAAAATCTTCTCCTTTTTCAATTCTTCTTTTTAATTCTAAAGCTTTATTGTAAAAAGCCAAGGTATCTGCTCCTTTTATACTTTCGTCAAATGAAAGTAAAATATGCGAAGCCTTTACTTCTTTTAAACTTCTGTTGTACGCTTCTTCAATTAATTGATTCGTAACTTTTGAATCATTTAAATATGCTTTAGAAAGCTGATTTCTATATGAGCTTAACTCATTTTGATATTTAGAATTATTTTGCAATCCCAATTTATAAGCTTTACTCACTTTTAATTTATAACCGATAAACAAATCTAAATATTGATTTAAATCTTTTTGCGAATCATCTTTAACCAAATCTAAATTTTTAAGGTAGATTCTTTTAAATTCATCTGTAAAATACTGATTATTATCAATTGTAAAGAGAACATCTTTAGAATTTTGAGCAAATGAATTAAAGCAAAAAGTAAAAAATAATGCTAAAAAAATGTTTTGTATTTTCATTGTTTTTATTAGGTTTTGTTTGCAACAAGCAAAAATATGAAATGATTACAATTAAACAACTAATTGAAGATATATTAACTAAAATTTTAGAAATTGACTGTGTAATTATTCTGAATTTTGAAAAAAAGCATCACTTTTTAAAATAAAACTTTCTTTTTTCGTTTTTTTTTATATTTTTGTGAATAATATTAAGAACCCCTCATAATCTAAATATAAAATGAAAAATAATTTACTAAAAGCATACCTGACAGTTTTTATAACTTTCATGAGTTTCTTGGCGACAGCTCAACCTGTTGATCCACCTGCGGATCCAGACCCACTACCAGCACCAATTGATAGCCAAATTATTTGGTTAGTCTTAGTTGGAATTGCTTTTGCTTATTACATTATAAACAAAAATAAAGTTTCTTTAACGAAATAAAAAAGCTCAAAAAAACAAAAAATCACCCCTAAATAGTTAGCAAACAACTACTTAGGGGTGATTTTTTTCAACCTAATAAAGATTGTTAAACTGTTTAAATTCTTAAAAAAAAACTACCTTTATAAAACAAACAACACATTTTGAATTAATAAGTTAAAAAACACGACTTAGACAACTAAATGATGATTAAAATTTTATTAAAAAACAAAAACACAGTAAATATTCTTATACTAGTTTACTTTTTAAACTTAGTATTGTATAGTATTTGTTCTTTTTTTAAATTTACAACCGCCGAAACTGTTTTTTGGTTTTCCAGAATACCTTTGCTTTTATTTCTATACCTAATCACTGGTAAAAAAAATAGTATTTACATTTCATCCTTACTACTATATCAGTTAGCTTCATGCCTATTCGCAAGCGGAAATCAAGATTTATTTATTTACGGTAGCTTTTCTTCAATTGGCTATAAATTTCTTTTATTATTAATCTTATTACCTTTAATTACTAAAGAAAATCGTTTGGCAATTGCTTTGGCGTGTTTACCTTTTTTTATATTATATCTTTATATTATTGAATTGGTTTTACATTCGTTAGGTGATTCGCTAATTATTTGGATTTTAAATGCATTAATTACATCTATAATAGGCGGAATTGCCATTATACATTATAACAATAATTATGATCTAAAAGGATATTGGCTTCTGATTAGTTCCATACTTTTTATCATTCAAATTGGAGCTTTTTTCATCAACAAGTTTTACATTAAAAGTGAAGCCATTTACCAAATGGTTATCTTTTTTTATGGTTTATCACACTTTACATTTTATAAATTCATGATCTTAAAAGAACATGAAAAACCAAATATTATAAACGTAAACAAAAAGAGCCCGACATAATATCGGGCTCTTTTTTATTAAATCTTATATGAACCTATAAAACGATTTGTTTTTACTTTTTATTAGCCCTTGCAATTAAAGTGTTTTTTAACAACATGGCGATGGTCATTGGTCCAACTCCACCAGGAACCGGCGTAATATATGATGCTTTTTTAGAAACATTTTCAAAATCAACATCACCCACAATTCTATATCCTTTTTCAGTTGTATCATCAGCAACACGTGTAATACCCACATCTATTATTACCACATCGTCTTTTACCATTTCTGCTTTTAAGTAGTTCGGAACACCAAGAGCTGAAATAATAATATCCGCTTGTGAAGTAATTTGAGTAATATTTTTAGTATGTGTATGTGTAACTGTTACTGTTGAATTTCCTGGAAAACCTTTTCTTCCCATTAAAATACTCATCGGACGTCCCACAATATGACTTCTTCCAATCACAACCGTATGTTTTCCTTGTGTTTGAACATTATATCTTTCCAACAATTCTAAAATACCGAAAGGTGTTGCCGGAATAAATGTACTCATATCCAAAGCCATTTTCCCGAAATTTTCAGGATGAAATCCGTCTACATCTTTTGATGGGCAAACCGCCATTAAAATTTCTTGCGTATCAATTTGTGGAGGTAAAGGCAATTGCACAATAAACCCATCAATATTATCATCTTCATTTAATTCCTTAATTTTTTTAAGTAATTCTGTTTCTGAAGTTGTACTTGGCATTTTGATTAAAGTTGATTCAAAACCCACTCTTTCGCAAGCTTTCACTTTACTTCCAACATAAGTTAAACTAGCTCCATCATTACCTACAATAATTGCAGCTAAATGTGGTACTTTTTCCCCTTTGGCTTTCATTTTTGCTACTTCTGCAGCAATTTCATTTTTAATTTCTTCTGATACTTTTTTTCCGTCGAGTAGTTGCATGTATATTAATTTGTGTGTTGTTGTATTCTATAAAAAAGACGCGATAAATCGCGTCTTTACATTATTTCATTCCAGGCATAGATGGCATTCCTTTACCGCCCATCATTTGCATTAGTTTTTTTCCGCCACCGCCTTGCATCATTTTCATCATTTTGCTCATTTGGTCAAACTGTTTCATTAATTGATTTACTTCTTCAATTTTTCTACCAGCACCTTTTGCAATACGCGTTTTTCTTTTTACATCTATAATAGCAGGTTTGCTTCTTTCTTTTGGTGTCATCGATTGGATAATTGCTTCCACATGTTTGAAAGCATCATCTTCAATTTCCACATCTTTTAAAGCCTTTCCAGCACCAGGAATCATTCCGACAAGGTCTTTCATGCTTCCCATTTTTTTAATTTGCTGAATTTGCGCTAAGAAATCATCAAAACCAAATTCGTTTTTCGCAATTTTTTTCTGAATTTTTCTAGCTTCTTCTTCGTCATATTGTTCTTGTGCTCTTTCTACTAAAGACACCACATCACCCATTCCTAAAATTCTTTCCGCCATACGAGAAGGATAGAACACATCAATGGCGTCCATTTTTTCTCCAGTACCAATGAATTTTATAGGTTTATTTACAACAGATTTAATCGAAATAGCAGCTCCACCACGAGTATCACCATCTAATTTCGTAAGAATAACTCCGTCAAA
>JAUMDQ010000044.1:2344-9399 GCA_032121715.1 Flavobacterium sp. | reverse complement strand
TTTAGCAATTTAATTCCAAAATATCCAAATATTGAATTTGGCGCACATTTGCACACTACGCCTGACACTTGGTTTGAAAAAGTTGATGCCGCTTACAAAGCAGGATGTGTTCGATTTGATGGCGCAATAAAAGGTTATGGCGGTTGCCCAATGGCAAAAGATGACCTAACTGGAAATATGCCAACTGAAAAATTATTATCTTACTTCACTGCAGAAAAAGCCAACACTAACTGTCATCCAATTAGCTTTGAAAGTGCTTACAATGAAGCTTTAAAGATCTTTAACGCTTACCACTAGTCGTAAAGTTAACAATCATAATAATATCTTTAAAGTTAAGTGCTTTTCGCTTATTATTCTCCTTTTGCGGATTAATAACAAAATGAAAAGCAAACAACACAGACAACATAAAACATACCAATACTTTTCCTGCAATATTCCCTATCATCATTTCGGAATAATTTAGTTCTGAATAAAAATTCAAAGTATAAAATAAAATAGAATCTAAAACTGCTGTAACTGTAGTGGCACCAAAAAAATGCAAAAAATATTTTTTAGGAAACTTCGATTCTAAATACCGGAATAAGAAAATAATAAGAATCATATCTAAATACAACAAAACGATACCCGTTAAAAACAAATTAATATCAAAATTGAAAATCTCAGCTAAAAAACTGGAATTTCTTGAGTAATTATCACTTAAAATCTGTTCTAACGAAATGTAAGAAAGAAAAACCAGAATGATATTACTTAAAATGATTCCATAAATAGCACTTCTTACCTTAATTATGCTTTCATTTCTAAAAATCAATAAAACGGCAAATAAAGTAGAGATAAAAATCAGTGTTGAACCTGGTGAAAACAAGAATACATCAAAATATAAATTATATACATTTCCAGAAAGTATCGTTTGAAAAAACTGCATCGTTCCTATGAAAATGAATAGCAGTCCAATTCCAAAATGTTTTTTGGAGGCATACAATCCCAAAATCATCAAGCCGACAATTAAAGTTTCTAAAAGTAAATATATAAACGAATCCATTTCACAAATATAATTATTTATCTCGCTTAACAATTTTTTAGCATAAAAACAATTGATTATTGCTATTATTTCACTAAATTTGCACGCAATTTAACTACAATTGCAGCATGAAAGCACACACTTCTAAAATTATTGGAGAAGGACTTACGTATGACGACGTTCTTTTAATTCCAAACTATTCTGAAATACTTCCAAGAGAAGTTTCTATTCAATCAAAATTTAGTAAAAACATCACCCTAAACACGCCTATTGTTTCCGCAGCAATGGACACGGTTACAGAAAGCGCTATGGCAATTGCTATGGCTCAAGAAGGAGGAATTGGAGTTTTACATAAAAATATGACTATTGCACAACAAGCTGCAGAAGTTAGAAAAGTGAAACGTGCAGAAAGCGGAATGATCATCGATCCTGTAACTTTACCATTGACTGCTAATGTTGGTGATGCTAAAAATGCCATGAGAGAATTTGGTATTGGAGGAATTCCCGTTGTAGATGAAAATGGTATTTTAAAAGGAATTGTTACAAACAGAGATTTACGTTTTGAAAAAGAAAATAGTAGAATTATCACTGAAGTAATGACATCTGAAAAATTAGTAACTGCTGGAAAAGGTACTACTTTAGCCGCAGCCGAAGAAATACTACAAGAAAGTAAAATTGAAAAATTACCAGTAGTTGATGCCGATTTTAAATTAATCGGTTTAATTACTTTTAGAGATATTACGAAACTAACTCAAAAACCAAACGCTAACAAAGATAAATTTGGACGTTTACGTGTTGCTGCCGCTTTAGGTGTAACAGGTGACGTTATAGAACGTTGCGAAGCTTTAGTAAACGCTGGAGTTGATGCTGTAATTATCGATACAGCTCACGGACATACAAAAGGTGTGGTGGATGTATTGAAACAAGTTAAAAATAAATTCCCAGAAATTGATGTCGTTGTAGGAAACATCGCAACTCCAGAAGCCGCTTTATATTTAGCTGAAAATGGTGCCGATGCGGTGAAAGTTGGAATTGGACCTGGTTCAATCTGTACAACTCGTGTTGTAGCTGGTGTTGGTTTTCCTCAATTTTCTGCAGTATTAGAAGTGGCTGCGGCATTAGAAGGAACTGGAATACCTGTTATTGCTGATGGTGGTGTTCGCTATACTGGAGATATTCCAAAAGCTTTAGCTGCTGGAGCGTCTTGTGTGATGTTAGGTTCGATGTTAGCAGGAACAAAAGAATCTCCAGGTGAAACTATTATTTTTGAAGGAAGAAAATTCAAATCTTATAGAGGAATGGGTTCTGTGGAAGCTATGAAAGAAGGCTCGAAAGACAGATACTTCCAAGATGTTGAAGATGATGTTAAAAAATTAGTTCCAGAAGGAATTGTAGGTCGCGTACCTTATAAAGGAGAATTAAATGAAAGCATGCAACAATTCATTGGTGGACTTCGTGCCGGAATGGGTTATTGTGGCGCTAAAAACATTGAAACATTACAAGCTACTAGCCGATTTGTAAGATTAACATCAAGTGGAATTAGCGAAAGTCACCCACATAATGTTACAATAACTAAAGAAGCTCCGAATTACTCTAGATAGTACTCAGCTTTAAGTGTTCAGTAAAAAATCCAATCCGACATATCGGAATGGATTTTTTTTTTTGCAATTAACTAATTAGTTTTTATACTCTTAAAAATTTCATATTGTGCTTCAACTACAGATTCATTAAAACCATGAGCTGCATTCGGCAACAAATAATATTCTTTTTTTGGGGCTTGAATTTTCTCAAAATATTCTTTCGAGCTTTCTTTTGGTGTCATAATATCTTCATTCCCTTGAATCAAATATACAGGAATTTTAAAATCTAAATTATCTTTTAAAAAGTTAACATTAGCACTCATAGATTGAACGCCCAACTTCTCATCACCTACATAATTTACAAACGAATAATCATCTCCATCTGCTCTGTTTTTATCATCAATTTCATTATCGTAAGCAGGCGAAAGTTGAAACCAATTTTCTGGCGCTGGTGTAGAATTAGCTCTTTCATATTTTTTCAAAATTCTAAAAAGCAAACCAACATTTTTCGCTCTGCTATAAGGTGGTTTACCAATACTATTTAATATTTCTAAAGCTTCTTTATCCTTTTTTTCTTCAGCCATTTTATAAATTTTAGCATAAAAATCCACATCAATATTTGGAGTAACAATTTGAGAATGCCCCACATACGCATAAAAAAGCTCTGGTTGCTTTGTGACTATTTTCACGCCAAGTGCAGAACCCCAAGAAGTACCAAAAAGAATAATTTTTTGTTTGCCCAAATGCTTCAAAAGATATTTTGACACCTCAACTCCATCGCTAGTCATTAGCTCAAGCGTTAATGGATTTGCTTTTAAATATTCTGGCGTAAGTTCTTCAGGTGGTGAATTCTGCCCATACGTTTTTCCGGTTCCACGTTGATCCCATTGCACAATAATAAAATCCTTTTCCAAATCTTTATACATCACATCCACATACGGACTAATAGGGCTTCCTGGTCCGCCGTGAATAAATAAAATTATAGGTTTTGAAGGATTTCCTTTTATGGTAATCCATTGTTCAATCCCATTTATTAAAACAAATTTTTCTTCAGAAATAGGATTTTCAACTTCTGAATTGTGCTGAATAATTTCGGTTTGTGGATTTACAGTTAATAACGAAATATCGCTATTTTGAGCATTGTTTAATTGAGCTAAACCTAAGAATGGTAATAAAATAAATAAAGATGCAATTTTCATAATTTCAAATTTTAATTGTTAATAATAATTTGAAACAAAATTGCAGGATTAATTTTACGCTGGCGACCGAATAAAAAAAGTCGAACCCTTTTCAATTAATAAAATTGGTTCGACTTTTTACAAAACCCTGACGCTTAATCTTTTCTAAACTCAGTCGGCGTTTGATTAGTGTGTTTTTTGAAAGCCGTATTAAATGACGATTTCGAATTAAAACCTACTTCGTACAGAATTTCTAAAACAGTTACCTTGCTTTTTGAAGCATCTTTCAAAATCTCCTTGGCTTTTTCGATTCGATATTCATTAATAAAATCAAAAAAATGTTTATCCATATGATGGTTAATCAAAATAGATAAATCTCGAACAGGAATATTGACTTGTTTAGACAATTCTTGAATTGTTAATGAAGGATCGAGATACGGTTCGTTTTCTGAAACATATTTTTTCACCAATTCTATTTGAGAAATAATTTCTGGAGTTTTTGAATTTTCAGACAAATCTTCCTTAACCAAAACCACCTTTTTATTTATAGCTTTATTTACCAATAACATAGTTGAATCAACACCTTTAAAAAGCTCAGGTTTGTTTAAGGCTTTAATCACAAACCAACAACTTATAAATAGCGCAACAATTCCAATAATTACATTTGACGAATTCAACAACACATTATAATCCGTATATCTAATTACCGATTTAAAGAAAACTACAGCATGCGCCATTAAAAACAAAACTGTCATTTGAAACAACCATTTGTAGGATGAATTATCCGAATTGGTAAAATTCTCCAAGTAGATTTCTTTATATCTTTTTAAGATTCTAAAAATTAAAACAATATAAAAAACGTATTGTAATTCAACTAAAACATAAAAAAATCGGATTTCTGACATTTGTTTAAAATGCTCAAAAACGTAAATAATTTCCATTGCGTTGGCGAAATAAAACCTTGGAATCAATATTAAATTAGCAAATACAAAAGGAAGTAACAGTGCTAAATCTTTTGGTTTCAATTTAAAATCCGAATAACAAACTGATTTGACATACAAGTAAAACACTGGCATGATTAACAAACTAGTTGTCATTCTGAAAACTTCAAAACTCAAATTCGTATCGAAATAATCTTCAGAAAAAAAGCTACTTAAATCAAATGCGGAAAGCAAAAGTAAACCAGCAAAAAGTCTATTCGCTAATTTACTTTTTGTTTGAACTGTTAGCAAGAAAAAGGCAAAAAGTAATATTACAAAAACAGTAATTAAAGCAATTGTATTTAAAAAACTGAATTTATCCATTTATTTTTTTGGCTAATTTAATGATTATATTCAAAAATATAACTCAAAAGCATATTTTTGAAATCTAGTACCTTTCGGAAAGAAAAAATCCATTCCGAAATATCAGAATGGATTTTTTTATTGTTAATTGTAGAGACGCGATTAATCGCGTCTCTACAATTATATTCCTAAATAATTACTTGGCGTGATTACTTTTAATTCTGTTTTGATATCATCAGAAACATTCAAGGTTTCAATAAACGCATGAATTGAATCTTTATTGATAACTGTATTCGTTCTAGTTAAATCTTTTAACGCTTCGTATGGATTTGGATACCCTTCTCTACGCAAAATCGTTTGGATAGCTTCCGCTACAACTGCCCAGTTTTTCTCTAAATCTTCTGCAAATTTTGGTTCGTTTAATAACAATTTATTCAAACCTTTTAATGTCGATTCAAATGCAATAAGTGTATGTCCAATTGGCACACCAATATTACGTAAAACCGTACTATCTGTTAAATCACGCTGTAATCTTGACAAAGGTAATTTCGCCGATAAATGTTCGAAAATCGCATTGGCAATTCCTAAATTTCCTTCCGAATTTTCAAAATCAATTGGGTTTACTTTGTGTGGCATTGCCGAAGAACCGATTTCTCCAGCTTTAATTTTTTGCTTGAAATAGTCCATTGAAACGTATGTCCAAATATCTCTATCTAAGTCGATTAATATGGTATTAATACGTTTTAACGCATCGAAATACGCTGCAAAATGATCATAATGTTCAATTTGTGTCGTTGGAAACGAATGACGTAATCCTAAAGTTTCTTCTACAAATTTTGTTCCGAAAGCTTTCCAATCGTGGTTTGGATACGCCACTTTATGTGCGTTATAATTTCCTGTTGCACCACCGAATTTAGCCGCAAAAGGCACATTAAATAACAAACGCATTTGCTCTTCAATACGTTCTACGAAAACTAAAATTTCTTTCCCTAAACGTGTTGGCGAAGCCGGTTGCCCGTGAGTACGAGCTAATAATGGAATATCTGCCCATTCTACAGAAAGTTCTTTCAATTTCTGAACAATAGCAATTAAGCTTGGTAAATACACATTTTCAAATGCTTCTTTTGCAGAAAGTGGAATCGCAGTATTGTTGATATCTTGAGACGTTAATCCGAAGTGAATAAATTCTTTAAAGGCTTCTAAACCGAATTCGTCAAATTTCTTTTTGATAAAATATTCAACCGCTTTTACATCGTGGTTGGTTGTTTTCTCTGTTTCTTTAATCCAAAGCGCATCTTCCGTTGAAAAATCTTCATAAATCCCTCTCAATTTTTCGAAAAGGTTTTTATCTACACCTTGTAATTGAGGCACATTATATTCGCACATAGCAATAAAATATTCTACCTCAACTAAGACTCTATATTTAATTAAAGCTTCTTCAGAAAAATAAGCGGATAACGATTTGGTTTTACCTCTGTAACGACCATCAATTGGCGATACGGCATTTAATTCAGTTAGTTGCATGATGTTGTGTTGTTATTTAAGGCGCAAATTTAGTAATTAGTGCTTAGTTATCAGTAATTAGTTTGGAGTTTTTTTAAAACACAGATTGAAAAAATTATATTAATTATTAAAATTTATATAATTTCTCTAATACGTGTTGTTTAACTTATAATTTCTCTTTTAAAATTTCCATTCCTTCACTTGCACTCATAGGCAAAACTTCTAATGGATTAGCCAAATCGTAAATGGTTGCCGGATTTGGATCGATATAATAAACAGGAACGTGTGATTTCGCATAATGCATCAAACCAGCCGCTGGATACACTTGTAAAGAAGTTCCAATTATAATTACAACATCTGCAGTTTGCATGTGTGGAATCGCGAAATCTATCGCAGGAACTTGCTCGCCAAACCAAACAATATCTGGTCGCAATTGTTCTGCATTTTCGTTTACATCGCCTAAATTAATATCAGTTTCCCAAAATATACTTTC
>JAUMDQ010000044.1:0-2334 GCA_032121715.1 Flavobacterium sp. | reverse complement strand
GTTTTCAGAAAACTCACCTCGTACTTTTACCAATTCGCCATGCAAATGCAAAATATTTGAACTTCCAGCTTTTTCGTGTAAATTATCTACATTTTGTGTGATAATTTGTATTTTGAAATTTTGTTCCAACTCGGCTAAAATCTCATGCCCTTTATTAGGCTTCACTTCTTTCAACTGCGCACGACGTTTATTATAAAAATCTAAAACCAAAGCTGGATTTTTCTTCCAACCTTCTGGCGAGGCAACTTCCATAATATCGTGATTTTCCCAAAGTCCATTCGAATCTCTAAAGGTAGAAATTCCGCTTTCGGCACTCATTCCTGCTCCTGTTAAAACAACTATTTTTCTCATATTTTTTCTTGAAGCTATTTCCCGCTATCCGCTATATCTTTTTATTTTATTCCCTTCGAAAGCACCTCAATAAACTCAGTGCAATTAACACAGCCAACAAAATAAAAAGGATGCCGCTACTATCGGGGCTAATTTTTTATATTTGCAGTAAATTTAAGAAAATGCCAAAAAACAAACTCGCTTTATTAGAATATTTAGAGAACTTCATGTCTGAAAACAGAAAAAACAGATTTATTGATGTGCTAAAAAACAGAACCAATCATTTTACGATTGCTATGGAAGATGTATTTCAATTGCACAATACGAGTGCCGTGATGCGTAGTTGCGAGGTTTTTGGAATTCAGAATTTACATATTGTAGAGCAACGTTACGGAAAAGCCATTGACAAGCAAATTGCTATGGGGGCTGAAAAATGGGTAGATATCAATCAGCATCACGACATGAAAAGTTGTATTGCAAGTTTAAGAGCACAAGGTTATCAAATTATCGCTACTACACCACATAACGATTCATGCATGTTAGATGAATTTGATGTAACAAAAAAATCTGCGATATTTTTCGGAACGGAGATTGACGGACTTTCGGAAGAAGTAATGAAAGAAGCAGATGGATTTATTAAAATTCCAATGGTTGGTTTTACGGAGAGTTTAAACATTTCAGTTTCAGCAGCTTTGGTGATTCAGGACATCACGAATAGAATACGTCATACAGATATTGCTTGGCAATTAACCGAAGATGAAGTTTTAGAAAAACGCTTAGATTGGACCAGAAAAACAATTAAAGATATCGAATATATTGAGAAGCAGTTTGTGGAAGAAGAACCAAGTAAAAAGTAAAAAGAGCCAAGTAATAACTCACTGACTCTTCTAGATTTCTATATAGTATTCGTTTTATTTTCTTTTCAAAACTTTATAATCATTGTATGAAGTAGCTAAAGCATCTAGCACTTGTAAGTCGCTCGCAGTAGTGATAAAATTTCTGGAGTAATTACATTTTTCTAATATTTTATCGATTTCGTTTTTATCTAATTGCAGTAACATTACTAACGATTCTCTATCTGTATTTTTACTTAAAATAGCTGCGAAGTTGGCATCATTTTTTAAATCCATTAATTTCTTTAAATCTTTTTCTTTCGAATTAAATAAAGAATAGACTAAATCTACTGGATTTGATAACGCTCTTAATAAGTTTTCGGTTGCATTTTTAGCTTTCATTCCTGGTTCGTAACCTAAATTTAAACCTGCAATATTGTATCGATAATTTTCGTTAACAGGAATTAATTTTGTGTCAATTACTAAATAGCCTGTTAAATTATAACTGGTTATGACTACGGTTTCAATTTCATTTATTTTCTCGCTTAACAAAATCGTTTTATTTCCTGAAAGCCATTTTTGGTTCACTTCCACCTCAGCGTAATTATACCCCAAATGAGAAAATAAAAGTTTATCATTCATGTTAGCAGTAATTTCAAACTCTCCATTTTCTGAAGCTAAAACTACTGATGAATTATTTTTATTTACAACTGTAACTCGTGAAATAGAAGTATTCGTTTTAACATCCGAAATTTTTCCTTTCACTTTTAGTTGTAACGAATCTGTTTGAGAAAACCCGAAAACAGAAAAGAAAAGTAAAAATATGTAGGTTATTTTTTTCATTGTGAAAATATATTTCAACAAAAATAAGATTTAATTTTTAATGTTGAATTTTGTTAACATAAGATTATCAGAAAGTTTTATAAAAAAAAATCCCGAAACGAATAAACGAATCGGGATTATTATATTTAAACTAAAAATTAGTCATTTGATCTTCTTGGTGTTCTTTTTGCACTATCAAATCCAGAACTTCTTCTTTCAGTTGAACGACCTTCAGATGATGAACGACCTTCACCTCTTCTTCCGCTATCGCGAGAATCAGATGTCGATGATCTTCTATCGCTACTTCCACCAGATGTTGTTCTTGGTCTGAAACTACTTCCACCTTCAC
>JAUMDQ010000043.1:797-1985 GCA_032121715.1 Flavobacterium sp. | reverse complement strand
ATCGATAAAGGACCAGATGAAAAAGATGTGGCTAAATTTAAAGAAGGAGAATTAGCTGATTTCAGAAAAGATAGTAAAGAAAACAGATATTGGTTGTCTAATTTCACTAGATCATACACCAATGGAAGTAGCGCTGAAGAAGTCTTGAAATTTGAAGAAACTGTAAATGCAGTAACGGCTAAGGATATTCAAGATATTGCAAAAAAATATCTTACAAAAGATAAAGTAATTGGAATGTTGATGCCAGAAAAAAAATAAACCAACTCAATTTATAAACTAAAAACCTGCTAAAATTAACTTTAGCAGGTTTTTTTATAGTGTGAATTATTTAAAACAAACCGGAATAATTTCCCCTTTGGCTAAACAATATTTCTCTACTAATTCAGGGGCAATTTTATTTGTGTAATCTTCTTCAATTACTTTAAACCCAATGCTTCGTAATTTATCAAAATAATCACGGCCATAAATACGAACGTGATCGTATTGACCAAAGATTTTAGCGCGTTCTTTTTGATCCGTAATGGAGTCATCGGCAAAAGTTGTTGCTCTGGATAAATCCTGCGGAATTTGTAAAATAGCCATTCCGCCTGGTTTCAAAACCCGATACAATTCCTGCATGGCTTTCGTGTCATCCGGAATGTGTTCTAAAACATGATTGCACAGAATAACATCATATTGATTGTCTTCAAAAGGTAAATTACAAATATCAGCTTTTACATCCGCTAACGGTGAAAACAAATCGGTTGTAGTATAGTCCAGATTTTTCTGGTTTCTAAACAATTTATAAAAAGCTTGTTCTGGCGCAAAATGCAATACTTTCTTTTTTGCTGCCGAAGTAAAAAAGTCAGTTTCGTTATTTAAATACAACCACAATAAACGATGTCTTTCCAGGGAAAGTGTACTTGGCGAAAGCACATTATTTCTTTGTGTTTCGTACCCATAAGGCAACATCGATTTGAAGCTTTTTCCATCGATTGGGTCGGTGAAATTAGTTCCTCTTAATGAAAAAGCGATAATAGGACGCGCTACATAACTTAAACGAATAAGTATAGGACGCGGAATAGTATTGAGTACAAGTTTAAATAGTTTTTTCATTACAGCACTAAAGGTGTTTGTCTAAACTCATCTTCTTCATTACTCACAATTCCTAACGCTTTGTAGATGTATCCAAAAGTCGATAAAATCTCT
>JAUMDQ010000043.1:0-787 GCA_032121715.1 Flavobacterium sp. | reverse complement strand
ATTAATCATCGGTTCAATAGCGACAACCATTCCTTCTACAAAAAGTTTTCCTCTTCCTTTTTTACCATAATTAGGCATTTCAGGATCTTCATGCATTTTTTGTCCTACGCCATGACCTACTAATTCACGAACAACGCCATAACCATGCGCTTCTGTATATTTTTGAATTGCATTTCCTACGTCTTCTACACGATTTCCTAATTTGAATTCGCGGATTCCAACATATAAAGATTCTTTGGTTACCTGCAATAATTTTTTTGTTTCAGGAGCGACTTCACCTATTTCAAAAGAATAGGCATGATCGCCATGGTATCCATTTTTATATGCACCACAATCTACGGAGATTACATCGCCACTTTTTAAAGGTGTATTGTTTGGGATTCCATGAACTACTTGTGCGTTTGGACTCATGCAAAGTGAATTTGGGAAGCCATATAATCCAAGAAAACTTGGTTCAGCTCCATGATCACGAATGAATGTTTCGGCTAATTTATCCAGGTATAAAGTCGTAACTCCTTCTTTTATTTCAGAAGCAATCATTCCTAATGTTTTTGATACGATTAAGGCACTTTCGCGCATTAATTCTATTTCTTCACGTGATTTTACTATAATCATAATTTCGAATTTTCAGTTTGCAAAAGTACAATTTTATAAATTATTTAATCCGGATTAGCCATTATTTTAAAAAGCTCTGAATTTGAGATGTAAAAACGGTTCTCCAAAGCGATCTTTGAAAGCTGTGCAAGTACTAAATTATTCTCTCGGGTGTTGATTAAAAATAAAGAGC
>JAUMDQ010000042.1:0-7921 GCA_032121715.1 Flavobacterium sp. | reverse complement strand
TTAGTTGGAGATTTTAATTGAAATATAAATGCATTCAATTCGAATCCCAATAAAACCAAGATACAGTTTAACCATACATAAAACATCATTACAAGAAGTGTGCCAATAGAACCATACAATTCATTGTACCTCGCAAACTTCTCCACATAAACACCAAACACATAAGAAGTTAACACAAATAAAATGGTTGTTGTTACCGAACCATAACTTATAAATGAGATATGTTTGCTTTCTTTTGTTCCGAATTTATAAAGCGTTGAAGTAATAAAAAGTATCATTATAAATACAAACAAATAGCGAGACGTTTCAATTAATGGAATTTTTGATATATAACCACTTTGTGTTTCTATTTTATGAATGACTACTGCAACAAAAATTAAAGTGGCTACTGTAAGCAATAACAAAAATGCAATGATTAATGATAAAGCAATCGCAACAGCATATTGATGAATATAACCTCTTTTCTCACTAATATTTTTTGACATTTCAAATCCGTCAAGTAAGGCGTTTATTCCGTTCGACATTAAAAAAATCGACAATAAAAATCCTGAAGAAAGTAATCCGTTATAACTATTGTTTAAAATATCTTTCAAAATAGCTTCAATGGCATCGTACGTATTTGGAGGTACACTTTGTGAAACGAAAATTAGAAAATCGTCTTGAAAATTTTCTAAAGGAATAAATGGGATTAAATTCAGTAGAAATAAAGCAAAAGGAAACAAAGCCATAAAAAAACTAAAAGCAATGGCGCTGGCACGATGTGTTACATCTCCAGAAATGATTCCGGAAAGATATAATTTAATAATATCGTACAATGAACTGTGTTGCAAACTAGGAAATTTAACCTTATGCAGCAAGGCAATCAATTGCTTGATAACTGGTAGATTTTTTATCGTTTCTTTATTGATATTCATATTTTATAAGCCACGAAGGCACTAAGACGCAAAGATTTGTTTTAAAATGAGCTTAATTTTGGACTTGTTCATATTGCTTTTAAACTCAAATCCATATTATAAACCGAATGTGTTAACGCACCAGACGAAATAAAATCAACTCCACATAAAGCGTATTCTCTAATTGTTTTTTCGTTGATATTCCCTGAAGATTCTGTCAAACATTGGTCTCCGATAATTTGAACTGCTTTTTTAGTCGTCTCAAAATCGAAATTATCTAACAAAATTCGGTAAACGCCTCCGGCTTGTAAAATTTCTTCTACTTCGGCAATACTTCTTGCCTCTACAATTATTTTTAAATCTTTATTATGATCTTTTAAATATTGTTTGGTTTTCGCAATGGAAGCTGTAATTCCTCCAGCGAAATCGTTATGATTGTCTTTTAACATAATCATATCGTACAATGCAAATCTGTGATTTTCTCCGCCGCCAATTTTAACTGCCCATTTTTCACAAGCTCTAAAATTTGGTGTGGTTTTACGAGTATCTAAAATTTTCGCACCCGTTCCTTCAATTAATTTGACATAACTTTTGGTTTTTGTGGCGATTGCACTCATTCGTTGCATGCTGTTTAACACCAAACGTTCTGCTTTTAATATAGATTGTGAACTACCATGCACGTGAAAAACTACATCTCCATATTTTACTTCTGTTCCGTCTTCAATAAAAGTTTCCACTTTCATATTAGAATCTACATAATTGAAAACCATTTTAGCAAATTCAACTCCAGCAATAATTCCGCTATCTTTTACTAAAAGTTTGGCGCTTCCTTGTGCTGATGCTGGAATACAAGCCAATGAACTGTGATCGCCATCGCCTACATCTTCTCTGATGGCATTGGAAATTATTAAATTTAATTCGTTTTGAAATTGTTGTTCTGTAATCATATTATTTTAATTAACCGCAAAGCTCGCAAAGGGTTCGCAAAGTTCGCTATTTTTTATTTTACTTGATTCTTTTTACTTTTTACTTGGCTCTTTTTACTTGGCTCTAAATTCTAAACCTCATCACTTGTAAACGATTGTTGCATTTTTTTCTTGTATGGTCGGATAATTAAACGTGCTTCTCTATCGAAACGTATGTAATTATATACCCAATTTAAGAAAACTACTGCTTTATTTTTAAATCCAATTAAGGAAATTAAATGTACAAACATCCAAACAAACCAAGCAAATACGCCACTAAAATGAAAATTCGATAAATCTACAACGGCTTTGTTTCTTCCGATTGTGGCCATCGAACCTTTGTCTTTATATTCAAACGCTTTTAGCGGTTTATTATTTTGCAAATTAATTAAATTTTCTGCTAATAAATCACCTTGTTGCATGGCTGGTTGCGCCATTTGTGGATGTCCTTTTGGATATTTAGCTGTTTCCATCAGGCAAATATCGCCAATAGCAAAAATATTATCGTAACCTTTTACCTTATTATGTACATCGACTTTAATTCGATCAATTCTTTCAAAAATAGCATCTTTATTTAAACCACTTATCAGTTTACCTGCTACTCCAGCAGTCCAAATTACGGTTGACGAATGAAAATCAACATCGGTATTTGTCGTGACTACAACACTATCATAGCCTGTAACACGAACATTTTTATGCACATTTACGCCTAATTTAGTCAAGAATTTCTCAGCTGCAGTGGATGATTTTTCAGTCATTGAATCCAAAAGTCTTTCGCTACTTTGCACCAAATGAATTTGCATTTTATTGATATCTAAGTCGGGATAATCTTTGGGTAAAACTGCTTTTTTCATTTCTGCTAAAGCACCAGCCAACTCTACACCTGTTGGTCCGCCACCTACTAAAACGAAATTCATTAAACTTTCGCGTTCAGCTTCGTCATCTGTTAATAAAGCCGCTTCAAAACTTTCTAAAATTAAACTTCTGATATTTAACGATTGAGGAATGGTTTTCATTGACATACTATTTCGTTCAATTTCTTTATTGCCAAAATAGTTAGTTTTTGTTCCTGTTGCTACGACTAAATAATCGTAATGTAAATCGCCAATATCAGCAATGATTCTATTATTTGCTGGATCAATTTCTTTCACATCTCCCAAGCGAAAATAGAAATCTTTGTATTCTTTAATCACTTTACGAATTGGGTAGGCAATAGAATCTGGTTCTAAACCACCAGTTGCTACTTGATATAATAAAGGTTGAAACGTGTGATAATTATGTTTGTCCATCATTACCACCTGATAGTTTTTGTTTCTTAATTTCTTAGCTAATGATATTCCGCCAAAACCGCCACCTATAATTACAATTCTTTTTAATTCAGAATCTGGTATGTTCATTTTTGAAGTGTTTATTTACAAATTTAAACTATATTTTAGTTTTTCGGAACACCAATTAGAGAATTTATTAAAACTTTAAGAATCAATAAAATCTACCTTTCAAAAATTGATTTTTAAAGTTTGTTTAAGATATTTGTAACAAAAAGCAAAACACAGCTACTTATTGAATATGAAATCTGAATCGGAAGAAAGTTTCGTTAAACAATTAAAAGCAAATCAGAATATTGTCCACAAAATTTGTAGACTATATACTTCTGACCAAGACTCGCACAATGATTTGTTTCAGGAAATTACCATTCAGTTATGGAAGGCTTTCCCGAAATTTAGAGGCGAATCTAAATTTACTACTTGGGCGTATCGCGTTGGGTTGAATACGGCTATTACTTTATATCGAAAGAAAAAAAGAAGTATTGAAACCACACCTTTTGATACAGAATTTCACAGAATAAAAACCGACGAATACAATTTTGAGGAAGAAGAGCAATTAAAATTAATGTACAAAGCCATTGCCGAGTTGAATGATATTGACAAAGCTTTGATTTTTTTATACTTAGAAGATAAAGATTACACTGAGATTTCAGAAACACTGGGAATTAGTGAAGTGAATGCACGAGTGAAAATGAACAGGATTAAAGGGAAACTTAAAAAAATATTAAATCCGTAACCTATGGATGAATTAGAATTATTAAAAAAAGACTGGAAGAAAAACGATGGGCAATTTAAGCAAGTTTCTGAAAATGAGATTTACGGTATGTTGCACAAAAGTTCGTCTTCTATCGTGAAATGGATATTTATCATTAGTATTGTTGAATTTTTAATTTTACGACTAATGGATTTGTCTTTATTTTTCGATGAAAATTTAAAGAACAAACTGAAGCAAATTCATATTTATGATATTGAAAAAACGGCAACTATAATAAATATGGTTGTTTTGTTAGGATTCATATTTTATTTTTATAAGAATTTAAAAAATATTAGCGCAACTTCATCTGTAAGTAATTTAATGAAAGATATTATTAAAACTAGAAGAATTGTAAAATATTATGTTTGGTATAATTTAGTAATTGCTGGAATAACAGGAATGATTGTTATATACTTCCAAAGTAAATATGACAATAACTTAAATGTTCTTTTAGAAAAGTATGAAAGTGTCTTTATTGTTTGTTGTATCTTATTAGTCTTATTTCTAATATTAATATTCTATTTATTTTATAAATTATTATATGGTTTCTTATTAAGAAGACTAAAACGCAATTACAACGAATTACAGAAAATAGAGTATTAAAAAAAAGTCCTGATAAATTTATCAGGACTTTTTTTTAGTATTTCCATTGACGTTCTTTGTCTAATTTGGCTTCTTCTTCTAAAATTTCTTGAGGAATCACTTTTAAAAACGAGGCGTGTTGTTCAATGGCGTATTCTATTTGTTCTACAATTTTTTCAATCGAATCATTTTCGTAATCAATTTCTAATGGTGGTTTAATTTCCATCGTTTGTAGAATTCCTTTTTTCTTTACAAATAATCCTTTACGATCAAATGATCTACGGAATCCATCAATTACAATTGGTACAACAATGGGTTTATGTTGTTTGATAATATGCGCCGTTCCTTTACGAACTGGCTTAAATGAACGGG
This sequence comes from Flavobacterium sp., assembly GCA_032121715.1. Taxonomy (GTDB): domain Bacteria; phylum Bacteroidota; class Bacteroidia; order Flavobacteriales; family Flavobacteriaceae; genus Flavobacterium. Next base: position 3,030 of record JAUMDQ010000042.1, on the reverse strand, counting down.
TTGTTCCTTGCGGAAACGTAATTACCCAACCATCTTCTAATGCAATTTTAATATTTTCTGTATCGTTCGGATTCACTTCTCTTTGTACATCCTTACCTTCTGCGCGCCAAGTTCTTTCTACTGTAATCGCACCAATGTATGCTAAAATTCTTGGCAACAAACCTTCAGTCATGGTTTCTTTAGCTGCAACATAATAGATATTTAGCTTGGGTTCCCACAAGTAAAAAACATTTTTAATATTGTCTTCTCTACCTTTTAATGCTGCATTGAATACATGAAACATAGCGGTTACATCTGCAAAATACGTTTGATGATTTGAAATAAATAACACATTCGTATCTGGCAAACTTCTGATAATTTCAGAACCATCAATTTGTAAATTATTGAAACTTCTGTATCGACTATGTGTAATCGCACCAAAAATACGAATCAACCATTTTTTGATAAATAATATATGTCCGAATGGATTTCTTTTAAATAATCCCATAAGTCTTACGTTTAAAAAGGGGTTGCAAATTTAGCAATTTTCTGTTACTTCATTGCGTTTTTAAACAACTCTTTTAATTCACTGAGCATCATGGCAGTAGCTCCCCAAACCACATATTTCTCTACTTGAAAAGCAGGAACATCAATGTTTGTAGCGTAAGAAGTTGTCATTTTCGTTTGTACGATAATTTCATCATTAAGTAATTGATGAATAGGTAATTCCAAAACACGCTTCACCTCATCTGGATTGGGAGTGAACTCTAAATTTTCCTTAGAAAAACCTAAATAAGGTGTTACCAAAAAATTACTTGGTGGAATATAAATTTCACTACATTGTCGGATTACCTCAACTTTATGCATAGCAACTCCAACTTCTTCTTCTGTTTCTCTTAGCGCTGTAATCTCTAAAGTACCATCTTCTAATTCTTCTTTTCCTCCAGGAAAACCAATTTGCGAAGAATGCACACCAGGATAGGTATTTCGTACAATCAAAGCCAAATGCGCTATATCATTTTTAGGGTAAACCAACATTAAAACTGCAGCATTTCTAGGCTTCTTTTCAGTATACGATTTATCCTTAAGATAAGTTATTCGTTCCAAAGGCGCCATTTTTATGTGCGCATCTGTGGCTAACAACTTTTCTTTCTTTAAATTTGCAATATTATTTATAAAGTGACTGAATTCCATTTTTAGTTTTCTAATTTATAAAGTTACAAAAAATATTCACAAAAATGTATAGTAAAGCCGACGCGCAATTAATAAAAAAAGAATTTTGGTCCACTTTCGGAAATGAATATCCGAGAAAGTGGTTGTTGTATAACACTAAAATTAAAGACGTTACGTTTAAATTTAATATTGACAATAAAAAAGCATATGTAATGTTGGATATTGAACCAAAAGACGAAAACAAAAGAAAGATTTATTTTGAAAAAGTGGAATCCTTAAAAGATATTTTGGTAGAAGAATTTTTACCAGATGTCATTTTCGACAGAGAACATTATTTAGAAAGTGGGAAAATTATCAGTCGAGTTTGGGTGGAACTTTCAGATGTGAGTTTGAACCGAAAAACCGATTGGGAAACGATCTTTAATTTCTTTTATGATAAAATGGAGGCTTTTGAACGTTTCTTTTATGAACATGAAAGTTATATTAAAGATTTAGAGGTGAATACATAAAGAATATAAAATAAAAAAAGTCCTGAAAAATCAGGACTTTTTTTACAAACAAACTAATAATTAAAAACAGTAATTGTTTTCTGCGATTACTTTAGCGGCAATTTGCTCACGTAATTTCACTACGTTTGGCATGTTTACATATTTTGTATAACGGCGTAATCCCATTAACATCATACGTTGTTCGTCACCTTCAGCAAAAGAAACAATTCCTTCTTTTCCTTTTTGAGTTACAACATCTACAGCGTTGTAAAGATATAATTGTGTCATTGCTATTTGATCAGCTACTTTATCAGCACCTAATTTCTTAGCCATTTTTTCAGTTCTTAATAAAGCACTTTCTGCCATGTAAATTTCGATTAACATGTCTGAAGCTGCCATTAATAATTGTTGGTGAGCTTCTAATTCAGCGCCAAATTTTTGAACTGCTGCTCCAGCCACCATCAAAAAGGCTTTTTTCAGTTTGCCAACCATTTCTTTTTCTTCTGCCAATAATTCAGTGTAATCTGGCACATCAAAAGATGGAATTCCCATTAATTCTTCGGCAACAGCCATAGCTGGACCTAATAAATCAACATGACCTTTCATTGCTTTTTTAACCAACATTCCTACAGAAAGCATACGATTGATTTCGTTTGTTCCTTCGTAAATACGAGCAATACGAGCATCTCTCCAAGCTGATTCCATTGGTGTGTCTTCAGAGAATCCCATTCCTCCAAAAATTTGAATTCCTTCATCTGTACAATTTTGAACATCTTCAGAAACCGCAACTTTTAAGATAGAACATTCAATTGCATATTCTTCTACACCTTTTAATTCTGCTTCTTGGTGCGTATTTCCTTCCGCTTCACGAGCTTCAATTCTGTTTTGAATATCACCAGCAGCTCTGTAAGTAGCACTTTCATCTACGTAACAATTCGTAGTCATTTCAGCAATTTTTGCTTGAATAGCTCCGAATGAAGAAATTGGCACATTAAACTGCATTCTTTCATTAGCATATTTTACCGCTCCAGAAATGGTTCTTCTTTGTGCTTCTAAACACGCAGCAGCTAATTTAATACGACCAACATTTAAAGCATTCATGGCGATTTTGAAACCTTCACCACGTCCTGCTAACATATTTTCAACAGGAACTTTTGTCTCGTTAAAGAAAACCTGACGAGTTGAACTAGCACGAATTCCTAATTTATGTTCTTCTTCACCTAAAGTGATTCCGTTTAAATTTTCTCTATCATATTCTACAATAAAACCTGTGATATTTTTATCGTCTTCAATACGAGCAAAAACAATCATTACATTACAAAAACCTGCGTTTGAAATCCACATTTTTTGTCCTGAAATTAAATAATGTGTTCCATCAGCAGATAAAACT
>JAUMDQ010000041.1:0-1727 GCA_032121715.1 Flavobacterium sp. | reverse complement strand
ACAAGCCGAAGGCAAAATTGTCGCTATGGCTGGAGATGGTATTAATGATGCACCAGCATTAGCACAAGCCAATATAGGAATTGCTATGGGAACAGGAACAGATGTAGCCATTGAAAGTGCCAAAATTACTTTAGTCAAAGGCGATTTACAAGGTATCGTAAAAGCTAAAAATTTAAGTCATGCTGTGATGAAAAATATCCAGCAAAATTTATTCTTTGCCTTTTTCTATAATGTGTTAGGTGTGCCTATTGCGGCAGGTGTTTTATATCCGTTTTTTGGAATCCTATTATCTCCTATGATTGCTGCCTTAGCTATGTCATTAAGTTCCGTTTCAGTAATTGTAAATGCTCTTCGACTGCGCAGTTTAAAACTTTAAATAAAATAAAATGAAAAAAATAATTCAACTCGTCTTCCTGCTTTCCTTTGGAATTTATGCTCAAGCACAATCTAAAAATGGAACACAAGAAACGTTTTACACTTGTGTAATGCATCCAGAAATCCATGAAAAGAAACCTGGAAAATGTCCAAAATGCGGAATGGCTTTGGTGAAAGAAAAAGTAAAAACCACCAAAAAAGCAATTAGTAAAAAACCAATTGTAGTCAAAAAGACCATTACAACGCCTAAAAAAGAAGTTCCTCAACCCAAAATAGAGGAAAAACCAAAAGACCAACCTACTATCGAAATAAAAAAAGTAGCTAAAACTATTTCTAAAACCGTTCGATACGATTTATATGTTCGTGATACAATTGTAAATATCGGAAACAAACCTAAAAGAGCCATTGCGGTTAACGGACAAATTCCAATGCCAACCTTAACTTTTACGGAAGGCGATACGGCAGAAATTTATGTACATAATGAACTAAAAGAAAGCACCTCTTTACATTGGCACGGCTTATTTTTACCCAATAAAGAAGATGGTGTACCTAATTTAACACAAATGCCTATTGAACCAGGAACCACACATAAATACACCTTTCCAATTATCCAACATGGCACACATTGGTACCATAGTCATTCCGGATTACAAGAACAAATTGGAATGTATGGTTCTATGATTTTAAACAAAAAAACAGAAGACGAAACCTTTAGAAATGGAATTGACGATTTACCAACCATTCCAATAATTTTAAGCGAATGGACAGATGTAAAGCCAGAAAATGTACATCGAATGTTACACAATGCTACCGATTGGTTTGCTATCAAAAAAGGTACTACTCAAAGTTATGCGGAAGCCATTCAACAAGGACATTTTAAAACTAAAATCACTAACGAATGGAAACGCATGAATGCCATGGATGTGAGCGATGTTTATTATGATAAATTTCTCATCAATGGCAAAAATGAAAGTCAACTTTCACAATTTAAAGGTGGCGATAAAGTCCGATTACGAATATCTAACGGTGGTGCTTCCACTTACTTTTGGTTAACCTATGCCGGTGGGAAAATTACGGTTGTGGCCAACGACGGAAACGATGTAGAGCCAGTTGAAGTAGACAGATTACTAATCGCAGTTTCTGAAACTTATGATGTGGTAGTGACTATTCCTTCAGATAAAACCGCATTTGAATTCTTAGCTACCGCCGAAGACAGAACCAAATCGGCATCATTATATATTGGTGATGGAATCAAACAACTGGTAGCACCACTTCCGAAATTGAAATATTTTGAAGGCATGAAAATGATGAACAGCATGATGAAAATGAATGGCGATTTAGATGATATGGGT
>JAUMDQ010000040.1:0-3416 GCA_032121715.1 Flavobacterium sp. | reverse complement strand
TTGCATAAAAATAATTGATTATGTTACAAATTATCAAACACATATTAAATAATGATTGTCCAAACTGTTATAAAGGAAAAGTTTTTAGAGATAAAAGTTTTTTCTTCAGCATTGGTTTCCCCAAAATGAACGAATATTGTAGTCATTGTAATAACAAATTTGAAAAAGAACCTGGTTATTTCTTTGGTTCTATGTTTGTGAGTTATGGTTTAGGTGTTGGCGAAGCGATAATTACGTATTTCATCGCACATCAATTTTTTGAAAAAACTATCGATTTAAGAATGATTCCAATTATTGCTGGTGTGATTTTATTATTATCTTCTTTCAACCTTCGATTATCTAGAATGATTTGGATTTATATGTTCAAAAACTATTCAAATTAAAAAAACCGAATCAATCGAAAAAAAATATATTTTTATTGTTTTTCAATAAATTTTTATTGATATTTGCATCATCAACTTTTAATAATTAAAATTATGGAAATTAAAATTAGTTCGAAGCAAATGCTTAATGTCTTAAGAATTTTATGTTGGATTATCTTTATTGGACTTTGTATAGAAGCGGGCGGAATCCTATTCAATCTTTTTTACACACTACTTTACAACCCAATTGGAGCAGGATTTTTCTGGAATCAAATCGACTTTTCTTCTTTGTATAAATTTGACAAAGGTCAGTTTTTAGTCGTAACTTCAATTATGAGTATTATCTCGATATTGAAAGCTATTATGTTTTACTTAATTGTGAAAATTCTACATAATAAAGATCTTTCCATTTCTGCACCTTTTAATCATTTAGTCAGAAAATTCATTTTGAGTGCCGCGTATTTAGCTATCGGAATTGGCTTTTTTTCAAATTATGGTTTGAATTATACAGAATGGTTAGCTAAACAAAATATAAAAATGCCAACCATTCATTTATTAAAAATTGCAGGTGGAGATGTTTGGTTATTTATGGGTGTGATTTTATTTGTGATTGCCTATATTTTCAAAAGAGGCATTGAATTGCAAGAAGAAATTGATTTAACCGTTTAAATTATGGCTATAGTTGTAAATTTAGACGTGATGATGGCAAAGCGAAAAATGTCGTTAAATGAACTTTCAGAAAAAGTAGATTTGACTTTAGCGAATTTGTCCATTTTAAAAACAGGAAAAGCAAAAGCGATACGTTTTAGTACGTTAGAAGCGATTTGTAAAGTGTTAGATTGTCAACCTGGAGATATTCTGGAGTATTCTGAGTAATATTTCAAAAAAAAAATCCCGATACTTCAATAGTAACGGGATTTTTTTTTATAAAAACTGAACTTATTTTTTATTTACAAAATTCAAAATAGGTTTCAGTTGTTCCATATCGATATTTGATTTTTGTAAAATGCTGAAAAACTGCATAGCATCTTCAGGTTTCATATCGTTTCCTAAAACACGAATTACGGTGAAACCTAAATCTTTTTGATTTCCAAATAAAACCAATTCATCAATTTCTTTATTATCGCCAACCAACATAATTGAAGCATTATGTCCTACTCCATTTAATTTAATTAAAGGTTGAAAAGTAGTATCTTTTAAAATCTCTTTAACTTCTTTAATTTCTTTAGTATACTGAGCGTTGTTTTTATCGTCTTTTTTGAAAGCCAAAACATTCACTTTTTCAAATGAAGCTAATGCTTTTTTCTCGGAAGCAGATAATTTACTTTCATTCACATTTAAAATCGATGAAGAAATATCCATGGACATAAATTCTTTTTTATCGCCGCTTTTCACAAAGTATTTTTGAAGAGATGGTTCGTCTTTACAACTCATCATTACTACTACTAGAGCAATTCCAATTAATTTTTTCATCGCTTTTTATTTTGAAATTTTACTTAAGATATCAGCTCCAGGAATGTTTAATTTTTTTACGATTAAAGCAATCTCACTTAAAGGAAAATCACCTTTAATAGATAAAACTGAAGTTTTCACACCATTAAAATTTCCATTCACCACAACTAAAACTTCTCTTACATTAGATTGATTGACATCTGTTTTACCATACACCTTAATCACATTTCCTTCTTGAGTTGTAGTAGTGATTGTTTCTAATGGATTCGCTTTTAAATATGTGGCAACAGCACCGTTTAAATCACCACTCAATTTTGATTGAGAAGTATAAACCGCTTGTAAATTATCTAATTTTTTAAGTAAGTTCATGTATTGTTGCATTTCTTTATCTTTTGCATCAACTTTAACTTTGCTCATCATTTCGAACATTTTTTTAGAAACCACAATGCTTTCTACGCCTTCTTTATCTTCTAATTTATCAAAAGCATTTTGAGAAAACGCCAAAGATGAAACTAACAGGGCTACGTAAACGATAATTTTTTTCATTTTTAAATAATTTTATATTTATAGTATATCAAATTCTATTCCAAAGATAAGACAACCTTTTACTGAATTTGTTACAGAAAAAAAGGATTTAAAGTAAAACACCTTAAATCCTTTTAGTGATAAAACTTTGATTATCTATTTCAAAAAATTAGAATTTTAAATTTAAACCAAATTTATAATTTCTTCCTCTTGATGTAAATCCAACCGTTTCAACAAATTCTTCATTGAAAACATTTTGAACAGCAACAAATAAACTTAAATTTGATGATATTTTTACGCTTAAATTGGTATGAACTAATTGATAAGATGGAACCTCAGTTGCAACAGTTGCATAAGTCATACTATCAAAATAGGCTACATCTCTTTGATTGATATATTGATATTGCGCACTCCATGAAATATTTTTAGTAATATCTAAAGACAAATTAGCATTTGCTCTGTGTTTTGCCACAAATCTTGAAATTAACTCATCATTTTCTACAAAGGTATAATTTCCACTTACGGTAACTTTTTGAATTGGTTTAATAGTTACACTAGTTTCGAAACCTTTCGATTTATTGATTCCAGAAATATTTACATATTGACCCCATGGTGGACTTGGTAAACTTCCAAAAACAATTGAATTATCTTGTTCTCTGAAGAAAGCTGCACCCGTAAAAATTATTTTTTTGTTTAAGAATGACTTTTCTAAACCTAATTCAGCGGTTGTGTTTTCTTGCGGTGTAAGAGCTGAATTTCCGTAAGGAGAATATACTTGGTATAAAGTTGGAGAAACAACTGCACCACCAACAGAACCATAGAATTTTAATCCTAATTTAGAAATTGTGTACGATGGATTCAAATTCCAAATTAAATAATCATCGTAAACACTATGCTTGTGGTAACGAATACCTGTATTTACGTTTAATCCGAATTTAGTTTCATAAACAGCCGTTACATATGGATCAACAACATTAAATTTAGCAACATTTCCAAGTATATCACCATATGGCGTAAACTGATTCATATCAAAAAACTGAAATTGAACACCAGTCACTAAGTATAACGAGCTAGATA
>JAUMDQ010000039.1:0-3688 GCA_032121715.1 Flavobacterium sp. | reverse complement strand
GAAGTTTTTTCGTCAATTACGCCTTCTTGTAAACCAACTAATCCAGTTAAAATTTTAAAAGGGGATCCAGGTGGGAATTCTCCTAGTAAACCTCTATCAAATAATGGTTTTGCAATGGAATCATGATACAATTTTGTGTAGTTTTTAGAACGTTGTCTTCCAACTAATAAAGCAGGATCATAAGATGGAGCTGTAACTAAGGCTAAAATTTCACCAGTGCTTGGCTCAATGGCCACAATTCCACCACGTTTATTTACCATTAATTCTTCTCCGTATTTTTGAAGTTCTCCGTCAATTGAAAGTGTAACATCCATCCCTTGTTTGGCAATCGTATCAAATTTTCCTTCTTTATACGAACCAATTTCACGGTTATGTTTGTCTTTTAAAATGTATTTTACACCTTTTACACCACGTAAAATTTCTTCGTACGCTTCTTCAACACCTTGTTTTCCAATTAAATCACCACTTTTATAATATGTGTTGTCTTTAATAATCGCATCATTTACTTGTGTGATAAATCCGAAAATATTGGCTCCGTGTTTCGTTTGGTATTCTCTTAACGCACGTTTTTGAATGTAAAATCCGTTGTATTTTCTAATTTTTTCTTGAAAACCAGCAAATTCCATTTTATTTAATTGCGAAAGAAATAACGATGGTAATCTTGGACTATAAATTTTCGCTTTTGCGATTTTATCTAAAAATTCGGGTTTAGTAATTTGAAGAATTCTGCAAAATTCAAGCGTGTCAATTTCTTTAACTTCGTTCGGTACCACCATAATATCATAAGATGGCTGATTGGCAACTAAAAGTTTTCCATTTCTGTCGTAAATATAACCTCTTTCCGGAAAGTCGTATTTGATTTTTATGGCGTTATTTTCTGACTTAATTTTTAAAGTGTCATCGATAATTTGTAAATAAAAAAGACGCGCCAATAAAATTATGGAAGATACAATGATAATGGTTGGTAGTAAGGTCTTTCTCATCGTTTATTAGGTTTGATTAAATAAATACTAATGACACAAATTATAAACGTGAAAAGGGTACTTAAAATTGTACGAGTGATGACTTCAAAAAACAAATCGAAACGCCACAATTCTAAGGTAAAAAGTACCAAATGATGAAATAAAATAGCCGACATGATAAATGTGAATCGGTCTACAGATAATTTATCAGCAATTCTAATAGTTTGATATTCGTAACTTAAACCAAATGCAAATTTTAAAAAGCCTGGTCTAAAGTAAGCTAAAAGTAAACAAGCAGTTGCATGAACTCCGCCGCTATCACAAAATAAATCCATAATTAAACCCAAACAAAAACTTGCGGCAATAAACCCAGATTTGTTAGAGTTAATTGGGTATAAAATGATAAACAGAATGTATAAATACGGATTTATCCAACCACCAAATTTCACTTGTTCTAAAACAACAATTTGTATGATTAATAAAACAATAAAACGTATTAAGTTTAAAATGAAGTTACTGTTCATTATTTTTTAGTTGGATCTTTTTCAGTTTCTGTTTCCAGAGTTTGTTGTTCTTTTTTCTTTTTGTTTTCAATAACATAAACATAACCTAGAGAAGTCATGTCGTTAAATAATCGGACATTGATAACAAACTTATTTGTAGCTTTTTCTTCAAAAATTTTGTCAATTTTTCCGATGGGAATATTTTCAGGAAATATAGCAGATTGAGCTCCGGTTACAATGGTGTCTCCTTTTTTTAAGGTAGCCAATTTAGGAACATCAATTAATTGAACATATCCTGCATTTTTTCCATCCCAAGTGATTGATCCAAAATGGTCTGAATTCTTTATTTTTCCGTTTAAAGAATTTTTAGTGTGTAAGATGCTAATAACTGTGGAGAAATTTTTCGAAGTTTTTTCAATAATACCAACTACACCTCTATCGCTTATTACACCCATATCAGATTTTAATCCTTCAAAAGTTCCTCTGTCTAAAGTTAAGAAATTTTCTTGCTTGCTGTAAGAATTCTTAATCACTTTAGCTCGTCTTACCACAAAATTGGATAAAATATCTGAAACTACAATTTTGCTTTCTAAAACAGTGTCTTTTTTATTGAAAAGAATTTCTTTTAAACGTGCGTTTTCTCTGGCTAAATCATCATTTTTTTGTCGTAATCCAAAATAATCTTTTACGCTACTAATTTGATTATAGGTATAACCAGAAACGGCGTTGGAAGAATTGATATACTGGCTTCTGTGGTAAGAATGCGATTTTACCGTAAGTGTTAATGAAACACCCAAAAGCAGCAAAAACAGCAATTTATAGCTGTTTTTTATAAGAAAATTTATAATTTGCTGCATGTATTACGTGCTTATTTAATTAAGATATTTTTATACTTCGCTAAGTTTTTAAGCGCCATTCCTGTTCCTCTAACAACGGCTCTTAATGGGTCTTCAGCAATGTAAACTGGTAAATCTGTTTTTAACGAAATACGTTTGTCTAATCCTCTTAACATCGAACCACCACCTGCTAAATAAATACCAGTGTTGTAAATGTCGGCTGCTAATTCAGGAGGAGTTTGAGAAAGTGTTTCCATAATCGCATCTTCAATTCTTTGAATAGATTTGTCTAATGCTTTGGCGATTTCTCTGTAAGAAACATCTACTTGTTTTGGTTTTCCAGTTAATAAGTCACGTCCTTGAACCGACATATCTTCAGGAGCACTTTCTAAATCTTCGATAGCGGCACCAATTTGAATTTTAATTTTCTCAGCAGTAGTTTCACCTACAAATAAATTGTGTTGCGTTCTCATGTAGTAAATGATGTCGTTAGTGAAAACGTCACCGGCAATTTTAACCGATTTATCACAAACAATACCAGCTAATGCAATCACGGCAATTTCAGTTGTTCCACCACCTATGTCTACAATCATATTTCCTTTAGGTTGCATAATGTCAATTCCGATACCAATTGCAGCAGCCATAGGCTCATGAATTAAGTACACTTCTTTTCCATTAACACGTTCTGCAGATTCTTTTACAGCACGCATTTCCACTTCCGTAATTCCAGAAGGGATACAAATTACCAAACGTAGGGCAGGAGTGAATAATTTTTTCTTTAAAGCTGGAATACTTTTGATAAACATTTGAAGCATTTTTTCGGACGCATCAAAGTCGGCAATAACTCCATCTTTCAATGGACGAATTGTTTTAATGTTTTCGTGTGTCTTACCTTGCATCATGTTGGCTTCTTTTCCAACAGCAATTATTTTTCCAGTTATTCGGTCCCTTGCAACAATTGAAGGGCTATCTATTACAACTTTATCGTTGTGAATTATCAGTGTATTCGCGGTACCAAGGTCAATTGCTATGTCCTCAGTCATGAAGTCAAAAAATCCCATATTTATATCAAGGGTTTAGTATTTTGTATGTTTATATTCAACTAACAAAAGTATAAAATTAATTTGGAATTATTTAAAATAAAAACGCATTAAAAAATTTATTTTTAATGCGTTTTAAAATATGGGTTTTGTAGGTAATTTTTTAGTGTTTGAAATGACGAACTCCAGTCATAACCATCGCTACTTTGTTGTCGTTGCAATAGTTGATGCTTAATTCATCTTTTATAGAACCACCTGGTTGAATAATTGCAGTAATTCCAGCTTTATTTGCGATTTCTACACAATCTGGGAAAGGGAAAAATGCATCACTTGCCATTACGGCACCA
>JAUMDQ010000038.1:0-8874 GCA_032121715.1 Flavobacterium sp. | reverse complement strand
AGCATCTGAGTTTTTAGCCGATTTTCCTTTAGACGAACAGCTGGAATTCTACATTCATAAGAACCAAAATTTCCGATTGCCAAGTGAAGAAACAGATATTATTATGATTGGTCCTGGAACCGGAATTGCACCTTTTAGAAGTTTTTTAGCAGAAAGAGATGTAACTGGCGCTGAAGGTAAAAACTGGTTGTTTATCGGGGAACAACATTTTGTCTTAGATTTTTATTATCAAACCGAAATCCAAGAATGGCTAACTACAGGTGTGCTGACCAAATTAGACACCGCTTTCTCAAGAGATCAAGAACGAAAAATTTACGTGCAAGACAGAATTCGTGAAAAAGCAAAGGAATTTAATTCTTGGTTAGAAAACGGCGCCAGTATTTATATCTGCGGACAAAAAAATCCAATGAGTCAAGATGTAGAAAATGCCATTGTTGAGGTTATTGCTAAAGAACGAAATATCTCAGAAAGTGAAGCCCAACAAATTTTGGAAGCATTAGAAAATCAAGGAAAATATCAAAAAGACGTGTATTAATGTAAAGACGCGATTTATCGCGACTAAATAAAAATAAAATGAGCGAAAAATTATCAGCAGTAGAACATATAAAGACCAAAAGTGACGGTCTTAGAGGAACTTTAAAAGAAAGTATCGATTTAGATAATCATACTGGAAATGTACGTCCGGACGATGAAACTTTAGTTAAATTTCACGGCATGTACGTGCAAGACGACCGTGACAGAAGAGCAGAAAGAGCAGCCAAAAAATTAGATAAATTGTATTCATTTATGATTCGTTTGAGAATTCCTGGTGGAGTAATTTCAGCGGAACAATGGATCGCAACTCATGAGATTTCTGAGCAATTTGGAACAGGGACATTAAAAATTACAACACGTCAAACAGTGCAATTACACGGTTTGTTAAAACATCAATTACGACCAACAATTCAAGCTTTTAACACGGCAAAATTAGATTCTATTGCCGCATGTGGCGACGTAAATAGAAATGTGATTGTGAGTTCACATCCGCAAATTTCTGCCATTCATCAACAAATTTATGAATATGCGGATAAAATTTCAACTTTATTATTACCTAAAACGCAATCGTATTACGAAGTTTTTATCGACGGAGAAAAAATTTATGAACGTTCCTCTGAAGCGGATCCGCTTTATGAAGACCGCTATTTGCCAAGAAAATTCAAAATCGCCATCGCCATTCCGCCAAGTAATGATGTGGATGTGTTTACCAACGATATCGGATTAATTGCCATTATCGAAAACAATGAATTAAAAGGTTTTAATATCGCAATCGGTGGTGGTTTGGCTACAACTCACGGAAATCCAAATACTTATTCGCGATTAGGAAGTGTTATTGGTTTTACAGATACGGAAGAAAAAACGCTAAAAGCCGTGTACGAAATTTTAACCGTGCAACGTGATTTCGGAAATCGTGTCGATAGAAAATTATCTCGATTGAAATATACAGTCGATAAATTAACCGTGGAAGGTTTCAAAAAAGAATTGGAAAGTCGCATTGGATTTGAATTCGAACCAGAACGAAAATACACATTCACAGAAAGAAGCGATCGTTTTGGCTGGGAACAAAATCATCAAGGAAAATGGTTTTATACTTTGTTTATAGAACATGGAGTGGTAAAACCTGAGCAAAAGCAATTTCTGTATGAATTGGCACAACAAGATATCAGTAATTTTATCTTTTCAGGAAATCAAAATCTGATTTTAGGAGAAATCGAAGAAAGTAATAAAGCAAAAGTAGAAGTTTTGTTACTGCAACATAATATTGAAAAACAAGTTAGTGCTTTACGAAAAAATTCTATGGCGTGTGTGGCGTTACCAACTTGTCCGTTAGCCTTAGCGGAAGCACAACGTTATTTGCCAGAATTGGTGACTAAAATTGAACCAATTTTAGCCAAATACGAGCTGTCAAATGATGAAATTTCCATTCGAATGACGGGTTGTCCAAATGGTTGTGGTCGACCATATGTGTCAGAACTTGGTTTAGTTGGAACAGGTCCAGAACAATATAATTTCATGTTAGGCGGCGATCGTTTAGGAACGCGTTTGAATACCATTTATAAAGAGAAACAAACCGAATCGCAAATTTTAGCGGAAGTGGATGTTTTGCTAGGAAAATATGTAAACGAGAAGTTAGAAAATGAAACTTTCGGAGATTTTACTTTTAGAACCATTTTGAATTAATGAAGAAGATAATCTTAGTTGTAATTTTATTTTTTCCAGAGTTTTTATTAGCGCAAAAAAAGGTCGAAAATCAACAGCTTATATGGTATGGATATTATAATAATTTAAAGTTTAACGAGAATTGGAGTTTAAACAGCGAGATTCAAGAACGACAATTTTACAATCCAACAGCCCAACATCAATTGGTTTTTAGATCGAATTTAGAAAGAAAATTATTCGCAGATTGGAAAGCTTCTGTTGGGATGACGTTGTTTTTACAAAATCCGAATATTCCCAATTCTGAAAGTAATTTAACCGTTCCGGAATTGCGTCCTAATGTTGGTTTTAGTAACAAACAAAAGCTAGGTTTTGTAACCATTAATCATCGATATAAAGCGGAAGCAAGACTTTTTCACGATGTAGGAAATGAAAAATTAGTGGGTGGTTATCACTTTTCAAATTTCCGATTGCGGTATCAATTAGGTTTGGATTTTCCTATATGGAAAAAAGAAGGAAATGAAAAATTACTTCTAAAAATTAAAGATGAAATCATGTTTAATGTGGGAAAAAAGATTGTGAAAAATACTTTCGATCAAAACCGAATTTATGCAGCTTTCAATTATAAACTAAATGCTTCTTATGCTTTTGAATTGGGTTATATGAATTGGTTTCAGCAACAAAAATCAGGAATCGATTTTTATAACAGAGATATTTTAAGATTCTCCATTTTTCACAGTATTGATTTAAAAAAGAAAAAAAATGAATAATACATTATTTCCAGTTTTCCTAAAAACCGAAACCGCAAAGTTTTTAATTGTAGGTGGTGGAAATGTAGGTTTGGAAAAAACAGAAACCTTATTGAAACAAAATCCCGAGATTAATTTAATCTTGGTGGCAACTTATTTTCATCCGAAATTAATGGAAATTATAAATCATTATAAAAATATTTCTTTTTATGAAAGAGCTTTTGAAGCAACCGATATAGAAAATAAAGATTTTATAATCATTGCTACAGATAATTCAGAAGTAAATCGAAACGTTAGAGAATTGGCAAAAGCAAAAGGAATAAAAGTCAACGCCGCCGATCAACCTGATTTATGTGATTTTTATTTGGGCTCGATTGTGAATAAAGGGAATTTAAAAATTGCGATTTCAACGAACGGAAAATCGCCAGTTTTAGCCAAGAGAATGCGAGAATATTTTACAGAAGTGATACCCGATGAAATTGATGAAAGTATCATTCAATTGAATACTTTTAGAAACCAACATAAGGGTGATTTTAAAGAAAAATTAGCGGTTTTAAACGAAGTTACTTCTGTATTTGAAAAGAAAAAGTCAGAAAAGAAGAAGTATAAAAACCTAACCTTTCAATTGACACTTTTGTTTTTTGCTGTTTTTTTAGGTTACGGACTTTCAGGAATTATTTCCATTGACCAAGTAAAAGAATATTCAGGTCAAATTCCGAATGCATTTTACGGAATGTTATTGGTTGGGTTTTTTGCGCAATTAGTAGATGGTGCAGTTGGTTTGGGTTATGGCGTTACTTGTTCTACGAGTATGATGTTGTTAGGAATAAAATTGCCAGCCATAAGTGGAAGTATTCACACAGCGGAAATGTTTTCTAGCGGAATTAGCGGATTTTCACATTATAAATTTGGAAATGTAAACAAGAAATTGCTTTGGTGGTTAGTTATTCCAGGTGTAATCGGAGCGGTTTCTGGAGCTTTGCTTTTGGTGTATTTTGGAAGTAAATATGAAAAAATTACTTACGGAGTTTTAGCAACGTACACCATGATTATGGGGTTCAGTTTGTTAAGAATCGCCATTCGAAAACAAATTCCAAATAGAAAAAGTAAGAATATGGGATTTTTAGGTTTTGCTGGAGGTTTTTTAGATGCTTTCGGCGGTGGAGGTTGGGGACCAATTGTGACTTCAACGCTATTGTCAAGAGGAAAAAAATCTAAATATGTAATTGGAACCGTGAGTTTAGCAGAATTTTTTGTAACGATGGCTGCATCCATTACATTTTTTGCATCTATTGGTGTGAGTCATTGGTATATCGTTGTGGGATTAATTATTGGCGGAGGTTTAGCTGCGCCTTTTGCTGCTAAACTTGCTGGAAAATTACCTCAAAAAACAGCCTTGTTAGTGGTTGCATTTTTGGTAATTGTGTTTAGTTTGAGAATGTTGCTAAAAATATTTTAAACAAAATTTTTCTGTTTGATAGAATTATTTTTACTTTTAAGGCATTAACTTAGATTTTAAATCTATTTTAATGTTTTAAAATAACAAAATTTAGATAATTTATCTATTTATTTTTTTATAACAGTAAATAATTCTAAATTTGCCACATCAAAATCAAGAAGAAATGATCGTAACAATTTACAATATGCGCTTTATGATGTGGAACATTCCGCAGAGGGCAAGTATTGCATAGTTTTAAAATATTTTAAAAGTTATACAATTTAACCTCTGCAAATTGCAGAGGTTTTTTTTTGAGCCAAATTTTAAAGATAATAAGAATTTTAAGAATGAAACAAACAATCCAAACCATAAACTACACAACAATGAAAATGCGTACAATTTTTTGTATGCGCAAAAACTATTGCCAAAAGCGGAAGATGTAATCTTAGTTTTAGTTCAACTAAAAACCCTTTTGGCAACCGTTCAAAAGGGTTTTTTTATTTTGAACTAGTTTCAATATCTGAATAAAATAACAATAGTTTAAAAATAATAGCAGTTTAAAAACAAATGAAAATAGTACAAAATATAAAAATTTCAAACTTTTTACTTCAATCTGGTGAGGTTTGTAAAATAAATTTATCCTTCCAAGCTTTTGGTTTACCGATAGGAATGGCGCCAATTGTGTTGGTCAATCACGCTTTAACAGGAAATTCAAATGTAGAAGGTGAACAAGGTTGGTGGAATGATGTTGTAGGAGAAAACAAAGTAATTGATACCAAAAAATATACGGTAATCGCATTCAATATTCCTGGAAATGGTTACGATAATGATGCGGAAAATTTAATTGAAAATTATAAAAGTTTCACTACAAAAGATGTTGCTTCCCTTTTTTGGAAAGGTTTAGAGTATTTAAAAATCAACCAACTTTTTGCTGTGATTGGCGGAAGTTTAGGTGGTGCAATTGCTTGGGAAATGGCGTTTGTAAAACCAAAATCAATTCAAAACCTTATTCCTGTAGCTTCAAATTGGAAGGCAAACGATTGGCTAATTGGAAATGTTTTGGTGCAAGATGCAATTCTGAATAATTCTAAAAATCCAATTCATGATGCGAGATTACACGCGATGCTTTTGTATAGAACGCCAGAATCACTAACAGCAAAATTTAATTCGGAAAGAAATGACAATCAAAATAGTTATAAAGTTGAATCGTGGTTGCTGCATCACGGAGAAAAATTAACAGGTCGATTTGAATTGAGTGCCTATAAATTAATGAATCATTTATTAAAAACGATTGGTGAAAATACCACAGAAGATGAGTTACAAGAATTTGCAAAAAACAGCACCACTAAAATTCATCAAATTGCGATAAATAGCGATTGTTTTTTCGCGCCAAATGAAAATATCAAAACGCATAATTTATTAAGCAACAGCACAAAAAACATCACTTATCATGAAATAAATTCTATTCATGGTCATGATGCTTTTTTAATAGAATATGAACGATTAAACAACATTTTAAAAACAATTTTTAACACTAAACACACAACTTAATTATGTCAATTTTAAAATCAGAAGAAAAAGGAATCAAGTACAAAGGAATCAAAGAATTATCTGTTTTAGATAATGTTTCTTTAGTCAATTTAGAAGGAAAAGGCTTGCTAGGAAAAGCTGGTGTCGATGCGCGAATTTTCAGTGTAATGGCCAATCTTAAAATTAGTGTAAGCATCATTTCGCAAGGTTCGTCAGAAAGAGGAATAGGAATTGTAGTAAGTACAGAAAGAGCTTCAGAAGCCTTGCAAGGGCTAGAAAAAGAGTTTTCAAATGAGTTGCTTTTTGGAGATGTAAGTAGAGTTTCTGTTGATAATAACATCGCAGCCATTTCTATTACAGGTCAAGATTTAAGTACGTTTCACAAGTTGTATTCGGCTTTAATTCGAAATAAGATTACACCAATCTTATTCAATAACATTATTACTGGAAATAGTGTGAGTTTGGTGGTGAAGAAAACCGATTTAAAACGCGCATTAAATGTAATTAATGTGGAAATTTTCGGATTAACGAAAAAAATAAATATTGCGATTTTCGGACATGGATTAGTCGGCTCCACTTTAATTAATCAGGTTTTGTCATCAGCAAAAAACATTGAAATCAAAAAAGGAATTAAACTAAATATTTTTGCTATCGCTAATTCAACTAAATTAGTTATTGATGAAGCTGGATTAACGGAAAATTGGAAATCTGAAATCGTAACTAACGGCGAATTTTATGATGTCAAAGATGTTATTAGCTATGCGAAAGAAAACCATTTAGAAAATTTAATTGCGGTTGATAATACAGCGAGTAGCAGTTTTGTAGAAAATTATCTAACATTAATTGAAAGTGGTTTTGATGTGGTTTCGTCTAATAAAATTGCCAACACATTAAGTTATGGTTTTTACAAAGAAATTCGTCAGGTTTTACAAGATAATCAGAAAAATTACTTGTATGAAACCAATGTTGGTGCGGGTTTGCCATTAATTGATACGATTAAATTATTACATCTTTCTGGAGAAAATATCACAAAAATTAAAGGCGTATTTTCAGGAACGTTAAGTTATATTTTTAATCATTTTTCTGTAGAAGATAAACCATTTAGTGAAGTATTGAAAGAAGCGATTGCTTTAGGTTTCACAGAACCAGATCCGCGGGAAGATTTATGTGGAAACGACGTAGCAAGAAAATTATTGATTTTAGCTAGAGAATTAGATTTGCAAAACGAATTTAATGAAATTGATATTCAGAATTTAATTCCGGTGGAATTAAGATCATTAACGACGTCTAATTTCTTAGATAATTTAAATCTTTTAGACTTTCATTATAAAACGATTAAAGACAATCAGGAAAAAGGAAATGTCTTGCGTTACATAGGAGAATTGTCTGGCGACTTACAACAAGATAAAGGAAATTTAGATGTGAAATTGGTATCTGTTCCAGAAAGTTCTGCTTTAGGACAATTAAAAGGTTCTGATTCAATTTTTGAAATTTATACCGAATCGTATGGAGAAAGACCAATCGTTATTCAAGGAGCAGGGGCAGGAGCATCTGTAACAGCTCGAGGAGTTTTTGGAGATATATTAAGAATTATTGATAAAATATAGCTAAAAGGAATTTTTGTAGTTTTTTGTTCGTGATTTTATTGTTTTAAAAGAATAAAAAACTATTTGTTTTCTTTTTTTAATTAAAAATTAGAAAATATTTCTTTTTTATATTTTTTTATTACCTTTGCCTCGTTCATAAACATAATGATTGTTATCACGAAAGGTGGAGGGATTAGACCCAGCGAAACCTTAGCAACCCTACTCTTGTAGAAGGTGCTACATTCTATTTCGATTTTAATCGGAAACAGATAACCAGAAAATTTTCACCACTTTTCGCTGATATCAATTTTAAGTTTACACACGTTTCATTTTTAACGAGTGTAGCAATGCATGAATAATTTATATAAAAAACATAATATCATTAAAATGTCAAATACGAACACATCAACTTTAACCTCTAAAAGTAACATCTATCAAGCTATTAAAGAAAGAATTTTAGTTCTTGACGGTGCTATGGGTACGATGTTGCAACGCAATAAATTTGAAGAAGAAGATTTTCGTGGCGAACGTTTTAAAGATTTTCCGCATCCACTAAAAGGAAACAACGATTTGCTTTCTCTTACACAACCTGAAGCGGTGAAAGAAGTGCATCGTTTGTATTTTCAAGCTGGTGCTGATATTGTGGAAACCAATACCTTTTCAGGAACAACTATCGGAATGGCCGATTATCATATGGAAGATTTGGTATACGAATTAAATTACCAATCAGCTAAAATTGCCAGAGAAGTTGCTGATGAATTCACAGACAAACCTCGTTTCGTTGCAGGTTCCATCGGGCCAACAAATAGAACGGCTTCTATGTCGCCAGATGTGAATGATCCAGGTTATCGCGCCGTAACTTTTGACGATTTACGAATTGCGTATAAACAACAAGTAAACGCTTTAATTGATGGTGGTTCAGACGTCCTTTTAGTTGAAACCATTTTCGATACATTAAATGCAAAAGCGGCTCTTTTTGCCATTGAAGAAGTGAAAGAAGAAAGAAACTTAGATATTCCAATCATGGTTTCAGGAACGATTACGGATGCTTCAGGAAGAACATTGTCAGGACAAACTGTGGAAGCGTTTTTAATTTCTATTCAGCATATTCCGTTGTTAAGCGTTGGTTTCAATTGCGCGTTAGGTGCAGATCAGTTGAAACCCTATCTAAAAAGATTAGCGCATAACACACAGTTAAATATTTCGGCTCATCCAAATGCAGGTTTGCCAAATGCTTTCGGAGAATATGATCAAACACCAGAAGAAATGCAAGCACTAATTCGGGAATATTTACAAGATAATTTGATAAATATTATTGGTGGTTGCTGCGGTACAACACCAGAACACATCAAATTAATAGCAGAAGTTGCAGCCGAGT
>JAUMDQ010000037.1:0-4364 GCA_032121715.1 Flavobacterium sp. | reverse complement strand
AAATGTTAGGAACTGCCGAAACAATTTCTATTGATAAAGACAATACAACTATTGTAAATGGTGCTGGTGAAGCGGACTTAATTAAAGGTCGTGTAAATCAAATTAAAGCACAAATGGAAACATCAACTTCAGATTACGACAAAGAAAAGTTACAAGAACGTTTGGCTAAATTAGCTGGTGGAGTAGCGGTTTTATATGTTGGTGCTGCTTCTGAAGTAGAAATGAAAGAGAAAAAAGACAGAGTAGACGATGCATTACACGCCACTCGTGCTGCTGTTGAAGAAGGAATTGTTGCTGGTGGTGGAGTTGCTTTAGTAAGAGCTAAGAATGCTTTAGAGAATTTAAAAGCGGATAATGCAGACGAAGCAACTGGAATTCAAATTATAAATAAAGCTATTGAATCTCCATTACGTACAATTGTTGAAAATGCTGGAGGAGAAGGTTCTGTAGTAATTGCAAAAGTAATGGATGGTAAAGGTGATTTCGGATTTAATGCTAAAACAGGAGAGTATGTTCAAATGTTAGCAGCTGGAATTATCGATCCGAAAAAAGTAACTCGTGTAGCTTTAGAAAATGCAGCTTCAGTGGCTGGAATGATTTTAACTACAGAATGTGCTTTAATCGAAATTAAAGAAGATGCAGGTCCAAGTCCAATGGGCGGAGGTATGCCAGGAATGATGTAATCTGATTTTAGATTTACGACTTTAGATTTACGAAGTATAAAATTAAAAAATCCGTCTTGATGAATTTCTTGACGGATTTTTGTTTTTTATAAATCAAATTATTTTTTCGAGTTCGTATAATCTAAGTTATGCGTAATGCTCATGGAAACATTATGATTCATGATGTTGTTTCCGATTTCAGGTGTAACCAAATGGTTTAAATAACCAACTTCAAGTCGGATTGTGTTTTCATAATTAATTCCGAACCCTAGTAAAAGTCTATTTTGATCAAAGAAATTCGCATTTACTTTATTATCTCCTAAATTAAAAAAAAGTTCGTCTTGCAAAATGGCATACGCTTTGTTTCTGTCATTATTAAATTTGAATAAATGAAGCAAATTCCTATTCAAATAACGCAATCGGTTTTGATAATTAGTCGCTTTAATAACTACTTCATCATCAATATTTAAAACAATGTTGTCCACAAACCGTTGTTCTAAACGAAAACGATGTGACATGGTGTTTTTATTTCCACTCCAATTGTGATTGTATTGAATTTGTTCCCAAGCTCGGTTTTCCGTAAAGAAATCATTTAAGGAAGGTTTGAAAGTTTTAATCAACCCATAACCAGCACTTAGTGTAATTTGATTGTTTAAATAATACATGCCGCCAATTCGGAATAAATTCTGTCTGTTTTGTTCGAAATTAGCGTCACCACGCCATTGTACTTCTAAATGAGTACCAAACTTCTCAGAGAATTTATATTGACCCGTATAAGCAACCCAAACAGCTTGTCCGTGAATCGTTTTCTGGGCAAAGGCTGTTGAAAGTATAAAAGTCAACCCGAAAATAATTTTATATTTTAAATGCATTTTTTAAATTTTGTGTTGTAAAATTAAGATTTAAAATTTGATATTTTTTATTTTTAAATCTTATTTGGAATAATTTTTGTGACTTTTAAATGTGTAAAACCTTGTGTAACAACCTTTATTTTTTTTAAAATAGTATGAGTTTAAAATAATTAAATATTTTTTCATGTTTTACTTGCCAGAATCAAAATAGGTTGTATATTTGCACTCGAATTAAGAAGGAGTTTTCTTTATTAATTCTTAGAATTGACAAATTGATTTAAAGATATATCGCGGGATAGAGCAGTAGGCAGCTCGTCGGGCTCATAACCCGAAGGTCACAGGTTCGAGTCCTGTTCCCGCTACTAAGAACCCTTTCAGAAATGAGAGGGTTTTTTTATGCAATTTACTCAGTATCAATAATTTAACAATAAATTAATTGATTTTTTTTAGGATTTAAAAAATAAAAATCACTACTTTTGCACTTTTATTTTGAAAATCATATGACTACACAGAAAATTATTGGGTACAGAAAGTTACTTAATGTTACCAGAGAAGCAACGTTAAAAGAATTAAAAACAATATATAGAAATAGTATGAAGGAAGATCATCCTGATACTATCGCAGATCCAGTTGAACGTTTAGCAGCTGAAGAAAGAAGTAAGAACATTATTGAAGCCTACCACTTTTTAGTAAGTATCGCTCCAGAAACTAGAGAAAAAGTAAAAGCAGAATACACGGCTACTACTACAACTTCTCAAATTTCTGATTTTCATATGGATAAAGGCGTTTTATATATTAGCTTTGCAGACGGAAGTAAATTCGAATATTTTGGTGTACCAAGAAACACGTATGTGAAAATGGTAAATGCAGAATCACCAGGTCGTTTTGCTCGTCGTCACATTTATAACGAATTCACATACCGTAGCGCTAGTAAATTAGTAGCTGCAGAATAATTAAAACAGTATTTCGAGTATTTCGAGAAACAGTTTTAATCAGATTATAGCAAAAAGCCATTCTGAAACGAGTGGCTTTTTTTATGTACCTTTGCAAAAAAAATAAATATATGTCGCACAAAGCAGGTTTTGTAAATATTATTGGAAATCCAAACGTTGGGAAATCAACCTTAATGAATGCTATGGTAGGCGAGAAGCTGTCTATTATCACTAGTAAGGCACAAACTACGCGTCACAGAATTTTCGGAATCGTAAATGATGAAGATTATCAAATCGTGTTTTCGGATACGCCAGGAATTATCAAGCCAGCTTACGATTTACAAACCAGCATGATGGATTTTGTAAAAAGTGCTTTTTCTGATGCCGATATTTTAATCTATATGGTTGAAATTGGTGAGAAAGAATTAAAAGACGAAGAGTTTTTCAATAAAATCATTCATGCTAAAATTCCGGTTTTACTTTTGTTGAATAAAATCGACAAGTCCAATCAGGAAATGTTAGAAGAACAAGTGCAAACTTGGCAAGCTAAAGTTCCTAATGCAGAAATTTTCCCAATCTCCGCTTTAGAAAACTTCAATGTGAAAGAAGCGTTGAACAGAATTGTAGAATTGTTGCCAGTTTCACCACCATATTATCCAAAAGATGCTTTGACAGATAAACCTGAGCGTTTTTTCGTGAATGAAACCATTCGTGAGAAGATTTTATTAAATTACGATAAAGAAATCCCATACGCTGTTGAAGTAGAAACAGAAGAGTTTTTTGAAGAAGAAAAAATTATAAAAATCCGTTCTGTTATTATGGTGGAACGCGATACGCAGAAAGGAATTATTATCGGACATAAAGGTGCAGCTTTGAAAAAAGTAGGAATGCAAGCCCGTGCCGATTTAGAATTGTTTTTCGACAAACAAATACACATTGAAATTTTCGTAAAAGTGAATAAAGATTGGAGAAGCAATGCTTTCCAATTACGAAGATTTGGATATAACCAAAAATAGTGACTAATCAATAGTGATTAGTAAAGAGTAATTAGTAAAGAGTAAATAGAAAAATTGTTTTGAAAAAAGCAGTTCTATTTTAGCCCCGATTGTAGCAGTCTACCGTGTAGCGCGAAAAGCGGGAAAGCGAGTGTTTTGAAATTCAAAATGTCTGCTTCTAAAATAAAAAAACGTACTTTTGCACAAAATATAAGAAGAATGAATAATATTGTAGCCATAGTAGGAAGACCAAATGTAGGAAAATCTACTCTTTTTAATCGTTTAATCCAACGTAGAGATGCCATTGTGGACTCTGTGAGTGGGGTTACGCGTGATAGAAATTATGGAAAAAGTGAGTGGAATGGAAAAGAATTTTCTGTAATTGATACAGGTGGATACATTAAAGGTTCTGACGATATTTTTGAAGGCGAAATTAGAAAACAAGTTGAATTAGCGATTGACGAGTGCGATGCTATCATTTTTATGGTAGATGTGGAAGAAGGTATTACGCCAATGGATGATGAAGTTGCGAAATTATTACGTAAAGTTACTAAACCAGTTATTTTAGCCGTAAATAAAGTAGATAATTCCAAACGTGTAACAGATGCGTTAGAGTTTTACAATTTAGGATTGGGCGAATATTTTACTATTGGTGCCATGAATGGAAGTGGAACGGGTGAATTACTAGATAAATTAGTGGAAGTTTTACCAGAATTGCCAGAAGCAGTTGAAGATGAAAATCCATTACCGCGTTTTGCAGTTGTTGGTCGTCCTAATGCTGGGAAATCGTCAATTATCAATGCTTTAATTGGTGAAGATAGATTTGTAGTTACAGATATTGCAGGAACAACTCGTGATGCAATTGATACCACATATAACCGTTTTGGTTTCGAATTTAATTTGGTAGATACTGCCGGAATTCGA
>JAUMDQ010000036.1:0-2216 GCA_032121715.1 Flavobacterium sp. | reverse complement strand
GAGGGTTGGCAAGGATTTGCAACAAAATTACAATAAAATTGGGAAGGAACTGCAACTTTTATTTAATTTTAAATTTTAGGGTAAGTTCTCAAAAAATAGAAATTTTGATGGTTTTTTTATTTAATTACGATTCATGAAACACTATATATATATAACTTTATTTCTCTCAACTTTAGGTTTTGCACAAAATAAAATTAACACTCAACCCGAAAAAGTTTGGGTAGATAGTATTTATAATTCACTTTCTTTTGAGGAAAAAGTAGGACAATTGTTTATGATTGCTGCTTATTCCAACAAAAAAGAATCGGTGGATTGATCTTTTTTCAAGGTGGACCAAATCGTCAAGCGAAATTAACTAATCGCTTTCAAGAAAAATCTAAAATCCCAATGCTGATTGGTATCGATGCAGAATGGGGTTTAAGTATGCGAATCGATTCTACTCATGCCTATCCCTGGAACATGACTCTTGGCGCCATTAAAGACAATTCTTTAATTGAAAAAATGGGAATGCAAATGGCTGATCAATCGAAAAGATTAGGTATTCATTTCACTTTCGGTCCTGTTGTTGATATTAATACCAATCCAAAAAATCCAATTATCGGAAATCGTTCTTTTGGTGAAACCAAAGAAAATGTAGCCGAAAAAGGAGTTGCGTATATGCGCGGCTTACAATCGTATGGTGTTTTTGCAACGGCGAAGCATTTTCCCGGTCATGGCGATACTTCAACAGATTCTCACCACGCTTTGCCAACAATTAATTTCACAAGAGAAAGAATTGACGAAGTGGAATTATATCCATACAGAGAATTGATTAAGAAAGGTTTATCAAGTGTAATGGTGGCGCATTTAAATGTACCAAGTGTTGAATCTCGTGAAAATTATCCTTCTTCTTTATCGGAAAAAATAGTTACAGATATTTTAAAAAATGAATTAAAATTTGATGGTTTAATTTTTACAGATGCCTTAAATATGAAAGGCGCCAGTAATTTTAAACAACCTGGAGACATAGATTTAGCAGCTTTTTTAGCCGGAAATGATGTATTACTTTTTGCAGAAAATGTACCAACCGCAATTGAAAAATTTAAACAAGCTTTTAACAACAATTTATTTACAGAAGAAAGATTAGCGCATTCTGTAAAGAAAATTTTAAAATTCAAATACAAAGCAGGTTTAAATAATTACTGTCCAATTCTATTTGAAAATTTGTATGCTGATTTAAATAAGAAAGAATATAAGGCTTTAAATTTAGAAATGTATGAAAATGCTATTACAGTTTTAAAAAACGAAGAAAAAATTATTCCAATAAAAAATATCGACAAAGAAAAAATTGCTTTCGTAAAAATTGGCGATGGTGATGGTACTTTTTTTATTGAAAAATTAAAAGAATATGCTGAAATTGATGTGATTGAAACAAAAAATTTAGACTCACTTCTAGTTGAAATTAATGACTACTCTAAAGTAATTGTGGGTTATCATAAACCTGAAGGTATTTGGAAGAAAAATGAAATGACTTTCAATGAAATCAACTGGATTGATAAAATTTCAAAACATAATAAAACTATTGTTACGTTTTTTACTAAACCGTATTCTTTATTAAGAATTCCAACTTTTGAAAATACGGAAGGCTTAATTGAAGCCTATCAAAATAACGAGTTTTCACAAATTGTGGCAGCCGAAATCATTTTTGGAGCTAAAGAAGCCAAAGGTGTTTTGCCCGTTTCTTTAAAAAAAAACTTTAGCGCAAATGACGGAATTCATACTAAAAATGCTCAGCGACTAGGATTTGCTTTTCCGGAACAAGTAAATATGAATTCGGAAGTTTTAGCCAAAATTGATGCTATTGCGAATTATGCGATTAAAAGTAAAGCAACTCCTGGAATGCAAATTCTAGTAGCTAGAAAAGGTCAAGTTGTGTATAGAAAATCGTTCGGTTATCATACGTATGATACGATTCAAAAAGTAAAAAATACTGATTTGTATGATCTAGCTTCTTTAACAAAAGTTTTAAGTACGTTGCCAAACATCATGCAAGACTATGAAAAAGGAAATATCAACTTTAAAACGACTTTGTCGGAACTTATTCCAAGTTATAAAAAATCTAACAAAGCGGATATTAATCTTTTAGATATGTTAACGCATCAAGCTAAATTGCCAGCTTGGACGCCTTTTTACGCGAAAACATTGGATACACTTAAAAAACCTAGTTACAAATATTA